>NZ_JBFRFE010000046.1:0-12366 GCF_052114665.1 Stenotrophomonas sp. 2YAF22
ACAGTGACCTGGACATACTCAAGCGTGCCCACGGCGCGATGGAGAAGGCGCTGGACGAAGCCTGGGAAAGCCGCGCCCCGGATCTGCCGATCAACACGCCCTACGAGCTGCTGACGCTGGCGTCGATCATCGAAAAGGAAACCGCGCTGGCCAGCGAGCGACCGCAGATTGCCGGCGTGTTCATGCGCCGCCTGAAGATCGGCATGCGCCTGCAGACCGATCCGACCGTGATCTATGGCATCGGCGCGGCGTACGACGGCAATATCCGCCGCCGCGACCTGACCACCGATACGCCCTACAACACCTACACCCGCTCTGGCCTGACCCCGACCCCGATCGCCATGCCCAGCCGCGATGCGCTGATGGCCGCTGCACAACCGACACCGGGCGATGCGCTGTACTTCGTCGCGGTGGGCGATGGCAGTGGCGCGCACGTGTTCTCGCCCAGCCTGGACAAACACAACGCCGCCGTAGCCCGCTACCTGCAGCAGCTGCGCCAGCAACGCACCCAGGAGACTCCGGCGCAATGAGTTCCGCGCTGCTTCGCCATCCCCGTTTCGTCAGCCTGGAAGGCGGCGAGGGCGCGGGCAAGACCACCGCCATCAACGCCATCCGCGAGTGCCTGCGCCGCCACGGCCATGAGGTCGTGTTGACCCGCGAGCCCGGTGGCACGCCGCTGGCCGAGCGCATCCGCGGCCTGGTGCTGAAGCCCGATGCCGAGATCGCCGCCGAGCCGCTCAGTGCCGAGGCTGAGCTGCTGCTGGTGTTCGCCGCACGCGCGCAGCATGTGCGCCAGGTGATCCAGCCGGCGCTGCAGCGCGGCGCCTACGTGCTCAGCGATCGCTTCACCGATTCCAGCTACGCCTACCAGGGCGGTGGCCGCGGCCTGGACCCGCAGTGGATCGCCGACCTGGAGCGCCGCGCCGTGGGCCTGCTGCCCGGCTTGACCCTGTTGTTGGATGTGGACGTGGCCGTCGGCCGTGCGCGTGCCAACGGCCGCGACCTGTGGCCGGACCGCATCGAAAGCGAACAGGACGATTTCTTCCAGCGCGTGCGCGAAGTGTTCCGCAGCCGTGCGCAGCAGGACCCGCAGCGTTTCGCGCTGGTTGATGCAGGACAGGTGCAGGAGCGCGTGGCTGCTGATGTGGTTGCGCGTGTCGAGCGCTGGCTGCAGCAAGGGGAGGGCGCATGAGTACGTTCTCGCCCTGGCAGCAGCGCGCGTTCGACCAGACCGTGGCTGCACTGGATGCAGATCGGCTGGGCCATGGCCTGCTGATCTGTGGCCCGGCCGGGCTGGGCAAGCGGGAGGTGGCCCTGGCCCTGGCCGACCACGTGCTGGCACGCGGGGATGCAGCGCATGCCACCCGCACCCGGCAGCTGATTGCCGCCGGCACGCATCCCGACCTGCAGCTGATCGGCTTCATTCCGAACAAGAGCGGCGACAAGCTGCGCACCGAGATCGTGATCGAGCAGGTGCGCGAGATCACCAACAAGCTGGCGCTGACCCCGCAGTACGGCGTGGCGCAGGTGGTGATCGTCGACCCGGCCGATGCCATCAACCGTTCGGCCGCCAATGCGCTGCTGAAGACCCTGGAAGAACCGCAACCCGGGCGTTACCTGTGGTTGATCAGCAGCGACCCGGCGCGCCTGCCGCAGACCGTGCGCAGCCGCTGCCAGCGCCTGGAATTCAAGCTGCCGCCGCGCGAGGAAGCGCTGGCCTGGCTGCAGCAGCAGGGCCACAGCGAAGCGGCCACGCGTGAGGCGCTGGATGCAGCACGCGGCCATCCCGGGCAGGCCGACAACTGGCTGCGCGAAGATGGCCTGAGCCTGCGTCGCGAGGTCGGCCGTGAGCTGGAACAGCTGGCCGCCGGCAAGACCGGCGCGGTGGAGCTGGCGCAGAAGTGGTGCGCCGATGACAACGCGGCGCTGCGCCTGCGCTTCGCTGCCGACCTGGCGCTGGCCCAGGCCAGCACCGATGCCTTGACCACGCCGGAGCGATTGCACAAGCTTGCAGCCTGGTTCGATGCGGCCAACCGCACCCGCGACCTGCTGCGCACCACCGTGCGCGCAGACCTTGCGGTGGTCGAGTTGCTGCTGGCCTGGAACAAGGTGAACGAGCGGCCTGCCGCGAGGGGAAATCGATGAGTGCCAGCAACGCCCGCCAGGGCATCCTGTCCCTGGCAGTGAAGGACAAAGCCGCGCTGTACAGCGCGTACATGCCGTTCGTGAAGAATGGCGGCATCTTCGTGCCCACGCCCAAGCGTTATTTCCTGGGCGATGAGGTGTTCCTGCTGCTGACCCTGCCCGATTCCAGCGAGCGCCTGCCGGTGGCCGGCAAGGTGATCTGGGTGACTCCGGCCGGTGCGCAGGGCAACCGCACCGCCGGCATCGGCGTGCAGCTGGCCGATGGCCAGGAAGGCGAGACGGTGCGCCACAAGATCGAAACGATCCTGGCCGGTCTGACCGGTTCGGACAAGCCGACGCATACGATGTGAGGTTGCGGATTGGCCTGCCCGGTGGGGCCGGGCGATGCCCGGCTGATCGGGGAAATGGGCCGGGAAACAGGATGTGAAAAGGTGTTGACGCCCTGAAAAACCGCCCTATAATGAGCGGCTCAGCAACACACCGGGCGGTTAGCTCAGCGGTAGAGCATTGCCTTCACACGGCAAGGGTCACAGGTTCGATCCCTGTACCGCCCACCATGTTGCAGAACGAAAAAAGCCTCCAGCGATGGGGGCTTTTTTGTTGCCTGCGATTTACCCGGACTTGTTTGCCACGGCGGTGATCGCATCGCCGAGGTCTGCATGCGCGGCGTGCGCGATCTGGCGTGCGGCCAGCAGCAGAGCGTTTCGATGGAAGTCGCCGATCTGCTGATCGGTATACCCGTCAACGCATACATGCTGTGCCGCGTGCTGAAGCTCGAGGACGAGGGAACGTTCGCAACAATACCCAGACACATCAAGTGTTCCCCGTTCTGTGTGTTGCGACACCCGAACGCCGTGCAGCCCCCGCGCGGCGCATGCCATGGATGGAAGCAGAGGGTTCCATCCGTGCGCTGTCCCGCCGCCCTCGGCGGGCGTAATCTCGGCCCATTGCCGCGCCCCCTCCCATCCCTGGAGTGCCACCATGCCGCTCGCCCGTATCGATCTTCGCAAAGGTAAATCCGTCGAGTATCGCCAGCGTGTCGGCGAAGCGATCTACCAGGCCATGCGTGCCGTCGGCGTGCCGGAAAACGATCGCTTCCAGATCTTCCAGGAGCACGACGCCGGCACGCTCGTGTACGACCCGGGCTACCTGGGCATCGCCCGCACCGATGACTTCATCTGCATCCAGATCACCTGGAACGAAGGGCGCACGCTGGAGCAGAAGAAGGCGCTGTATGCCGGTATTGCCGATGGCCTGCACGCGGCGGTGGGGATCCGCCGCGAGGATGTGTTCATCAATCTGGTGGAAGTGAAGAAGGAGAACTGGTCGTTCGGTAATGGCCAAGCGCAGTACGTGAGCTGATGCGCGAAGAGCATCCACGCATGGCGTGGATCTACACTTCGCTGCCCACCTGCGGGGCCTGCTTGACCGCTGCGGTGCTGGCCGCCTTCACGGCTTCGGCGCTGTTGGGTTGCTCGCACTCGATGCTGGTGCGATAGCCGTCGCTGCCGATGCTGTGCTCGGCGCGCTTGACCAGCCACTCGCCATCCACGCCATCGCGAAAGCCCTGCATGATCACCGTAGCCTCGGCCATCAGCGTCTCGCGGCCTGGAAGGCTGTAGCTCAGCGTACGCGTCTGCCGCGCTTGCTCGCGGTGCTTGGCGCGCGCTGCGGCTTCGGCGGTTTCGCGGTCGGCATAGGCCATGCGCAGGCGCACGATCGGTTCGCCGCTGCCCACCTTCACTTCCTGGCGCTGCGCGCCACGCACATCGCGGTAGTAGGCGATGGTGGTGCCGGCATCGTCGCGGGCGGCGATGGTGACGCGGTAGCTGCTGCCATCGGCCGGCGTAAGGGTCACCTCCGGAATGCGTTCGCCACTGGCGGTGGTCGATTCGCCACGTTTGACCAGCATCAGCCGGCCGCCGCCCGGTTTGGCGATGGCGTCGTGCTGTTTGGCCAAGCGCAGCAGCAGGTTCATGTCCGACTCCTGCGATTGCACCGTCAGCGGCAGCACGATGGATGCCAGCGACGCACTTACCGCAGCGGTCAGGCCGTGTTCGGCGGCCATCCGCTTGACCATGTCGCCGATCGTCGTGCCCTTTTTCCACGTGCGCGTTTTCTGCGTCTGCAGATCGTTCTTTCCGCCTTTGCTGGTTTCGAACGGTGCGGCGCGTGCGCGCAGGGTCATGCTGCCGGGATAGCCTGAAATCTCCACCTCGTCGCAGACGTACAGGCCCATGCGCCGCACCTCGCCGTCGTAGCCGATGAAGGCCTCCAGCTCCGCGCCCACGGGCGGCAGCTGGATCGGATCGTTCGGATCGTGGTCGGCCAACTGCAGTTCCAACGTGTCCGAGCTGTTGCCGGTCTCGTCGGTGATGCGCAGTGACTTGAAGCGCGACATGATCTTGTCGGTGATGTCCTGGCTGTTTGCCACCACGCGGAACGCAGGTGCGATGTTCAATCCCACAGCGATACTCCCTTGCGTTCCTTGGCTGGGCGCTGCACGTCCGGCAGGACAATCGCCACGCCAGCCGTGAGCACCGGGCCGCGCGCGGCCAGGCCGGGGTTGGCATCGAACACCGCGCGCAGGATCGCCGGCGATTGCTCGCCATAGTGCGCGTAGGCAACGCGGTCGACGACATCGCCATCGCGGGTGTTATACGTTCGTGCCATCGCTGTGCTTCCGGAGAGTGAGTGTGAAGTCCTGCTTCTGGATCTGGCTGTCGACGGTGAATTCGCTGGAGGTGACGTCGATCTTCTCGATGACCCACAGACCCAGATTGCCGCCCTTGCCGGTCAGCAGACGCTGCGGTTTTCCCTGGCTGGCCAGCTTGCGCAGTTGCGACATCTCGTTGCCAGCGCCACGGAACAGCGGGTAGACAACGCCTGGCAGTGTCATGGTGGCCGAGCCCGGGCCGGTGTACTGCAGTGCAGGCATCTGCCCGACGCGATCCTGGGCCTGCCAGCGGAAATCGTTGGACTGCTGGATCTGCTGGAATACGGCCGTGTTGAGGCTGAACTTGAAGCCGCCCAGCATCAGCAGCACCGGCGCGTTGCCGGAATCATTGCCCTTGAATTGCGACAGCAGCTTGTCTACTGCGCCGGTTACGAACTCGCGCTTCATGCTTAGTTCCTGTCTCCCAGGGTGGCGCGGGCCTGCACGGCCTGCTGGTGCTGCAGCGCGTTGGCGGTACGCCGTGCCAGCGCCTCGCTGGATTCACCCGGTTGCTGGTGGATGGTGATGTTGTTGGTCTGTTGCTGCTGCACGGTGGTGGGGGTGCGTGCGGTGGCAGAGGGCATCGGGGGGGCTGGGCGGCCTTTAGCAGCATCGCCGATACCAGCCCATCGCTTGCCGGCGCCCGGCGCATCGAAGGTGGCTACGTCCTTGGCCAAGCCCGCGGCGTCATCCAAGCCCCCTCTGCCGTTGGCGCGCATGTTGGTGTACGCCACCATGCCACTGCCGACTGCATCAGCACCGCCAGCAAGCACCTCTTTCCCGAAGTCCATGCCCTTGCCGACGAGTTCGCTGACCTTGCCCAGCCCGCCGCCGACGAAGCCCATCAGCTTCTCGATGTACGGTGCGAGGAACTCCAGTTTTTCGGCAAGCCAGTCGAACAGGAATTCGGCGCCGGACTTGATCAACGTCCATGTCATGCTCATTCCGTCTCCGATCGCGCTGGCCACGGTCGTATACACGCTGCCCATCCAGACGACGTACTGGATCAGGCCGCCGATGAGCTGGATATTCATGCGCAGGCCTTCCATGAGCACCGTGCCGACGAAGCTGCCGATCTCCGCTACGCGCGAAAGTTCGTTGCCGGTGTACTGCGCGGGAGCCAGCATTTTGGAGAGCCAGTCCCATGCCTGGCCCAGCAGCCCGCCGACCGCTTCCCATGCCGGGCGCAGCGGCTCGACGGCGCGCATCAGTTCGCCCATGGCGGCGGTTCCTGCGCCGCTGAGGCCATCCCAGACGCCACCGAGGAAGGCCTTGATCGGCTCCCAGTACTTGCGCACCAGCAGTGCGCCGGCGGTGATGGCGGCGATGGCGATTGTGATCGGACCACCGCCGATGGCACCGACGGCGGTCGCGACCACGCGGAACCCGGATGCCAGGCGCATTGCCGTCGGACCGAACTGCCCCATCTGCGCCAGCAGGCTGCCGCCGCGGAACAGCTCGAAGGCCTTCTGCACCGCCAGGATCGGGCCCTGCAGGAACGTCCACGCATAGCGCACGCCGAGTACCGCAGTGCGCATGCCCATCAGGCCGACTACGACCTGGGTGGTATTGGCGATCAGCTTCGGGTTTTCCTGCACGAACGACGCAACGCCGTTCAGCAGTTCGGTCAGCTTCACCGCCGCCTCACCCACGGCCGGCAGCAGCGCGGCACCGAAGGCCTTGGACAGGTTGTCCACGGCGATCCTGGCGCCTTCGATCCTTTCCGGGTCGGTCTGCAGCTTGGCCGCGAAGCCGCTGTCGGTGGTGCCCGCCGAGCTGTTGAGCGCTTTGTCGCGGATGCGGATGTACTCATCCCAGTTCTGGATCATCGGGCGTACGAAGTTCTGCGCCTGTGCATCGCCGAACA
This sequence comes from Stenotrophomonas sp. 2YAF22, assembly GCF_052114665.1. Taxonomy (NCBI): domain Bacteria; kingdom Pseudomonadati; phylum Pseudomonadota; class Gammaproteobacteria; order Lysobacterales; family Lysobacteraceae; genus Stenotrophomonas; species Stenotrophomonas sp. 2YAF22. The sequence continues at coordinate 6,729 of NZ_JBFRFE010000046.1, forward strand.
GTTTGCCGATCTTCGTCTGGTCGCCGGCGGTGGCCTGGATGATTGCCTGCATCGCCGCGTCGAACGGATTGCCACCGCTGCTCTGTGCTTCGCTGATGATCTTGCGCAGATCCAGTTTGAAGCCCTTCTTGGCGCGGGCCTGCAGGTCGGGCGAGAGGATGCTGGCCATGAAGCGCTGCATGTTGCCGGCCGCTTCGTCGGCACCACCGGCGCCTTGCCGGGCGACATCCAGCGCAGCGCCCATGGTGGCGGCGGCGGTGTTGCCGTGCATCTGCAGCGACTGGAATGCGTTGCCGAGCACCGGCAGTGCACCGGCCATGTCCTTCAGGCCCAGGCCACCGTTCTTGCCTGCCACCACCAGCACATCAAGCGCCGATTGCAGGCCGGCCGGATTGATCTTCAGCGCCTGCTGCAGGCCCGACGCCGCCAACGTGACGTCGTCGATGCTCTCGCCGGTAGCGGTGGTGGTGCGGCCGATCGCGCCCAGGCTGGATTGCGCGGTCTGCGCATCCAGGCCTGCGGCGACCAGCTGGCTGACCGCGCGCTGCAGTTCGCCCGCGCCTTGGTGGGTACGGCTGGATTCGGCCAGGATGGTCTGGCCCAGCGCAGCGACCTGGGCGCGGGTCAGGTTGGCGGCGTTGCCGATGGCCTGGTTCTCGCGCGCGAAGCCGGCGGCGTTCTCCACCGGTTTGGCCAGCGTGGTGATGGCGCTGCCGAGCATGCCGCGCGCATCGCCAAACGCCGCGCCCAGCTTTTCGCGCTTCTCAAGATTCGCCGTGCGCTTGTCTTCGATCCGCTGCAACGCTTCCTGGGAAGCGCGCAACGCATCGGCCTCGGCACGCATGCGGGCGAACTGGTTGCTCGACCTGCCCATGACATTGAGCTTGCGCTCGAGCTTGTCGGCTTCATCTCCGAGGCGCTTCAGGCCATCGTTGCTGAAGGACAGTGCGTCCTGCAACGATCGGGAAACCGAGCCGCCAATCGTGATCGTTGTCGTTTGAACGTTACTCGCCATGTACCGGCAATCCCTGTATCCACCAGATGAATTTCGACACCCGCAGCGTCATGATCTCGCGCAGGCCCCAGCCGGTATGGCCGGCCAGGGCGAGCGCTCCCTGCCTGATCTGCGGCAGGGTCAGGTGGTAAAAAGCGCGACGCCAGCCTGCAGGCGGGCGTAGTCGCGCAGCGGCATCTTGCGCACGTCATCCGGTGCGATCTCGCACAGGTTGGCGATCATGCGCACCTCGCGCTGGGCGTCGGTGCCCTTGTCGTCCTGGTAGCGCTCCATGTCTTCCACGGTCGGTTCGCGCATGCGCAGCACGGCGGTGTCCACGCCATTGACCTGGCGCGGGCGGGAGAGGGTGATTTCGGCATAGCCGTCGCGTTCGATGACGGTGTCGGCGGTGGTCTTGGTCTTGCTGGACATGGCTGTGTTCCCGGATGTCGATGGAGTTGCGGTGGATCCGGGGGCGCTGTGCGCCCCCGTGTACGTCGAAGTGGTGCCGGGAATCAGATGCCCAGTGCGCCGCGGATGCCGGCCAGTGCGTCCACGCCGCCCTGGCGGGCGATCATGTTGGTCACGTCGATCTCCTGCACGACCTGCACGCCATGGGTCAGCTTGTAGTAGCTCAGCGCCAGGGAGACCTTGACCGTGCCCTTTTCGCCGACCTTGGTTTCGCCGCGGTCGAGGGTCTTCACCTTGCCGCGCATGTTGTGCACGACCGAAGTGACCGAGCCATCGTCGGCTTCCAGCGCCTCGCGAGCGGTGAAGCCATACTCCTTGCTCTCGATGACGTGGAACTTGGACATGATCTCCGCGTCATCGGAGGCGAAGGTGACCTCGGCGGTCAGCTTGTCGTGGCCGAGCACGATCTCCGTCGGGGCGAGCATGCCGCCGGCCTGGAAGTCCTCGGTCTTCAGCGACAGCTTGGGGGCGGTGAAGGACATTACGCTGCCAGCAAAACCCTTGCCGTCGACGTAAAAGTTGAAGTTCTTGCGGATCTTGCGCGCCATGCTTAGAAGATCTCCGAGACGTAGTTGTTGTTCATGTGCATGCGGAAGGTCAGCTGCTCACCCGGGTAGGTCGGGGTGAAGTCGAAGTCCCAGTAGAAGCGGCCATCGGCCACGCTGGCCGCTGCGTTCAGTTCGGGGTCGATCCAGCAGTTGCCACCGAGGATCGCGCCCTGCGTCTTCAGGCCACGCAGGAAGGCATTGACGCCCTCGCGCACGTCATCGACGTAGGTCTTGCTGATGCCGCGGTCGACGGCCCACAGATGGGCAGCCTCCAGGCTGTCGGCGATGATGTCGGCGGTGCGCACCACGCACAGGAACTGCCACTTCGGATCGATGCTGGCGGTGCGGTTGCCCCACAGGCGGAAGCCACCTTCGCGGATGATGGTCGCCACGTTGGCCTGGTTCAGCAGGTTGGCGCGGCTGGTCGCATCGGACAGGCCGAAGTCGATCGCACGAGCGGTGCCGACGATGCCGTACAGCTCCTGGTTGGATGGCGATGCCCACCAGCCGCGCTCGTTGTCGCTGCGGGCGATGGCACCGGCCACGGCACCGGAGGCGTAACGGCTGACGATCGCTTCACCCTGCTGCACCAGTACGGCCGGATCGACCACGTAGACACGCTTGGAACCAGTCAGTGCGGTGGTGGTCTTGGCCGCATCGTCGTTGCTGTTCGGGCCATCCTTGATGATGATGGCGCGCAGCTTGTCGGCGATGCCGAGCAGCTCGGCCACGACCGGGTTGGCCAGGACAGTGTCCGGACTGGCCGGATCGGCCGGGTGCAGGTGGGTGAAGCCCGGGGCGACCAGGATGCGCGGCTTCACGCCGACGATGGACTTGGCGGCCAGCAGTGCATGCACGCCGGAGTACGCGCCGGTCTGTGCGTTCACGCCGCCGAGCACGTTGGCCAGGGTAGCGCTTTCATTGGCGCCGTTCTCGACGCGGATCACGACCACGACGGCCGACGACTGGTCGAAGATCGCATCCAGTGCGCCGGGCAGCGTGCCGGCTTCGGTGCCGGTCTTGGCCGACAGTTTGGCGGCCTGCGACGGCGAGGTCACCAGGACAGGCGTGTTGATGGGGAAAGCGTCGGCGTCGGCCAGCGGCGCAGTGCCGACGATGCCGATGACGCTGGTGGATGCAACAGCGATCGAGCGCGCACCGGTGTCGATGTTGACGACCTGTACGCCGTGGAGAAATTCGGTCATTCGGAGAGGTTCCTCGGTGTGGTGGTGTGCCTGCAGATGCAGGCGACGGGTATATGTTCGGAAAATGCGGCCGCCGCGATAATTGCAGCGGTGGCCCGGAGATCGATCAGACCCAGCCGGAGGCGCTGACGCTGGCGCTGAAGCTGGAGACCTGGGCATTGCCACCGGCACGACGCAGGTGGACGTTGATGCTGGTGGAGGCACTTTCAAAGCTGGTGGACCTGGCGGGCACGCTGATGGATACGCCTGCCGATTGCGTCGATGCCAGCGAGGCGAACGACGGTGCGCTGTTGCTGAAGTACGCCGCTCCCTGGTTGCTTATGCTGAACTGCACGTCGTACTCGGACGCACTGGCGCCGGCCGGAAGCCAGCGGCCGGAGGCAACGACGGTGTTGCTGTTGTTGCCGCCACCGGTGACGCTTCGACGGATGCTGTAGTTGCCATCGGACAGCATGTCGATCGAGATCGATGCCGATGCCGATCCGGTCGAGTTGGTCTTGGCGCCGTTGCTTGCCGAATAGCCCTGGCCATGGAACGGCAGGCGATAACTGGCGCTGCCGCGCGCAGCCCACAGGTTCGATACATCCATGCCGCCGATGCGGTAACCAACGTCACCGCGTTTGCTGCCGTACTGGATGTGGGCATAGCGACGGCTGAGGTCGGTGCCGCCCATGCGCAGGCCGGAATCCTGTGCAACGGGGCCTTCCACATAGGGATCGAACAGATCGTCGAAGTCGACGCCTGCCGAGCGATATCCGCTGGCCATGTCAGCCCTCCGCCTTCAGTGCGCGCACTTCTGCGGCCAGTTCCTGGATGGCCTTGGCCATGACCGGCAGCAGTTGGTCGAGCTTGACCGTGGCGACGCGTTCGCCGTTGAACTCGACACCTTCCAGGTTGACGGCCTCGGGTACGAGTTCGGCAAGCTGTTCGGCGACAAAGAAGAGACGACGGCGGCCGTCGCTGTTGTATTCCGGCTTGTAGTGACCGGTAGCCAGTTCCATGCGCTCGACGACAGCCAGGCCGTATTCGACCGATCCCCCGATGTCTTTGAGCTTGCGCGACGAACCGATGTCGAAGCCGCCGGTAGTGGTGAGCGCTCCGTTGCCGTTCAAGGTCATCAGGCCGCCCATGCTGCTCGGGTAGGTACTGATACCCCACTGCATGGTGCCGGCAGCCATCCACCAGCCACCCTGTATCGAGTTGTCCAGCATCCCAAAGCCACCGCCGAAGGAGCCTTCGGAGGTGAAGCCGAAACCGGTAATGCCCGTGCCGGGATTCGGGAATTCAGGCGAGGTGGTTACCTGCCCGGAATTGGACATGCGGATGCCACGTCGCATCGACGGGTTGTAGAAGTGAAAGCCGTTGCTGATCGCGTGCATTTCCGCGAAGCTGCTGCCGTCTCCGGTAACCGATTCGAGGGTTGTGCGAGGGAAGCCGTTCAGCGTCTGCGAGTGGAACCTGATGCCTGGCTGGGATTCGCCAGCTGCCCTGAACAGCGAAGGACCGTTGGCGAAGATGCCGGAATTGAAGGTGTGCCGTGTCCCGTAGTAGTTCATTGGCACGTAGGCATCAACAGCGGGGTTCGTGCCCATGATGCACGGGTAGCCGTCCCCGGAAATGGTGATGCGCACCTTGTTTCCGCTGGCCGGGCCAGCCGTGATGTGCGAGAGGTTCTTCAGCTCGCCGGTCATGGTGTCGCCAGACTTGTTTACCTTGCCTGCCGGATCGAAGTTTCCACTCGTCCAGATCGAGCCACCAGCACTCAACGTGGTGGTGTAACCACCGGCGGAATTGGCGAAGGTGAAGTTCGGGCCGTTCTTGAACAGGTACGAGCTAGCATCGCCCAGGACCAGCACGCCATCGTTGGCGACGCCGTTCCAGCCGTATGAGCGCAGCGAATTTCCGTTCACCGCGACGTGGCCGGTGAACGTGCCTCCGGTCTTGTCCATTTTGGTGTCCGGCACAAAGTTGCCGGCATGCCACATCGTAGAGCCGTTCCAGCGCGGGCTGTCGCCGTGCTTGATGGTGATTTCACTACTGGTCGCGCGATCATTGCTCCATACCCGCCACAGGCCTGCGTTGGCCCAGCCGCCGATGAAGGATTGCTCTGCACCCTGGGCGCCAAAGCCCACCAGCGGATACGTCCCGCCGACAAACTGCTGATCGGTGAAACTATTGGTTCCCTTGACCGCCTTGGCATCCAACACTCCCTGCAGTCCGGTCACATCCGCGATGACATGCTTGTGGCCGACAGTAGCGAAGTCACCCGCCAGGGCGAACGCGGATGCGTGCTTGCCATCCAGGGTATCGGCATCCAGGCCGTTGCCATGGCCGGTGTCCTTCAGTGCGGCACCCTTCAGCTCCAACGCGGTGCGTGCGGCGGCGGTGGTTGCGGCAGACAGCAGGGTCCTGGCCCCTGC
>NZ_JBFRFE010000047.1:0-12349 GCF_052114665.1 Stenotrophomonas sp. 2YAF22
CTTCATGACCCTCCGGCGGGGACCTGCAGCTGCCGGCCAGCGGCCGGCACTACCGCTAGGGGCCAACCCGTGCGGCCGGTTCCGGTAGGGGCCAACCTTGGTTGGCGCGCGTGAACCCCAAGCGCCGACCAAGGTCGGCCTCTACCAAAGCCCACCCGGGTAGAATGCCCGCATGAAGATCGCCTCGTGGAACGTCAATTCGCTCAATGTCCGCCTGCCGCACCTGGAGCAGTGGCTCAAGGACTTCGGCCCGGACATCGTCGGCATCCAGGAAACCAAGCTGGAGGACCACAAGTTCCCGGACTCGGCGCTGGTCGCCGCCGGTTACCGCAGCGTGTTCGCCGGGCAGAAGACCTACAACGGCGTGGCGCTGGTGTCGCGCGAGCCGGCGCAGGACGTGCAGATCGGCATTCCCGGCTTCGAGGACGAGCAGAAGCGGGTCATCGCCGGCACCTTCGGCGACCTGCGGGTGATCAACCTGTACGTGGTCAACGGCCAGGACGTGGGCACCGACAAGTACGAGTACAAGCTGCGCTGGCTGGAGGCGGTGCACGCGTGGATCGCCGAAGAACTGCAGCGGCATCCGAAGCTGATCGTGATGGGCGACTTCAACATCGCCCCCGATGCGCGCGATGTACATGACCCGGAGGTGTGGAACGACAACCACATCCTGACCTCCACTGCCGAGCGCGGCGCACTGAACAAGCTGCTGCAGCTGGGCCTGCACGATGGTTTCCGCCTGCACAACGATGAGGCCGGCACCTTCAGCTGGTGGGACTACCGCGCAGCGGGTTTCCGCCGCAACCTTGGCCTGCGCATCGACCTCACCCTGGTTTCCGATGCGCTGAAGGGCAGTGCGGTGGCCTCGGGCATCGACCGCGAGCCGCGCACCTGGGAACGCCCCAGCGATCATGCACCGGCGTGGGTACAGCTGGGCTGAAACAACGAGGCCCGGCGATGCCGGGCCCCGTCCTGATGCGTTTGCCGGCTTGCGGCCGACACCACCACGCCGTCAGCGTATGCTCTTGCGGGTGAACAGGTTGACGATCGCCAGCAGGATCACCGCGCCGATCAGCGAGAACAGGAACGTGCGCAGGGTGATCGCTTCATTGATGCCGCCGCCGAACAGCCAGCCGGAAATCAGTGCGCCGACGATGCCCACCACGATGTTGAGGATGATGCCCTGCTGGCCATCGCGCTTCATGATGATGCTTGCCAGCCAGCCGACGATGCCGCCGACGATCAGCCAGATGATGATGCCCATGATCGACTCTCCGGTGGATAACCGCGTCCAGTTGACGCGCAGTGCCGTGAACCCGCTGTGCAATCCTGTGACGGGCGCGTGCGGATGAGCCTGCCAGCCACCCTTGAGGGCCCCTGGCGGTTTGGTCCGGTTACCGTCTGGCGCTGCCCGCACGTCCCCGGCCAGCGCGGTGAGCCGCAGGCCCGGCAGGTGCTGGCACAGGCCCTGGGGGGCGAGCCGGATGCGCTGCCGCTGGTGCGCGACGACAAGGGCCGGCCGGAACTGAGCGGCGCGCTCGCCCACTACGGCACCGGCTGGAGCCACAGCGGCGAGGTGCTGCTGGTAGCGCTGGGCGAGGGTGTGCGGCTGGGCGTGGACCTGGAACTGCTGCGGCCGCGCCCGCGCATGCTGGAAATCATCCAGCGCTTCTTCCATCCCGACGAAGTGGCGTGGCTGCAAGGCTTGGACGAGGCCGACCGCGAACATTGGTTCTTCCGCGTCTGGTGTGCCAAGGAAGCGATGCTGAAGGCACACGGGCAGGGCATTTCCTTCGGCCTCCACCGCCTGCAGCTGGCCCCGGCCAACGATGGCGCCCTGCACCTGCGCTGGTGCGACCCGGAGCTGGGCGAGGCCGCGCGCTGGCACCTGCACGAATGGCAGGCCAGCGGACAATTCCGCGCCGCATTGGCCTGGTATCCGCAGTGAATCGGCGAATCAACAGCGAAAACCGGCGATAATGCCGGCATGAGCGAACACGATCTTCCCGCCGGCGTAGCGACCACGCTGCAGCAGGGCCTGGCCAGCATGGGCCTGGCCGCCGAGCTGGCCCCGCCGCTGCTGCGCTACCTGGCGCTGCTGCACCGCTGGAACGGCACCTACAACCTCACCGCCATCCGCGATCCGCAGGAAATGGTCACCCGCCATCTGCTCGATTCACTGGCGATGCAGCCGTTCGTGGCCGATGGCAGCCTGGCCGACCTCGGTACCGGCCCCGGGTTGCCGGGCATCCCGCTGGCGATCGCCTGCCCGGGCCTGCATGTCACCCTGGTGGAAAGCAACGGCAAGAAGGCCCGCTTCATGCGCGAGGCCGTGCGCCAGCTGGGCCTGGGCAATGCCCGCGTGGCCGAGTCGCGCGCCGAAGCGCTGGCCGAGCCGGGCAGCTACGACCAGCTGACCGCGCGCGCGATGGACACCCTGGCCGGCATCGTCCGCGTCGGTGGCCACCTGCTGCGCCCCGGTGGCGTGTTGCTGGCCATGAAAGGCGTCTACCCGCATGAGGAGATCGCAGCGCTGCCGGCCGGTTGGCAGGTACGCGAGGTGGTCCCGCTGAGCGTGCCCGGCCTGGCCGGTGAACGCCATCTGGTCACCGTCACAGGTCCCTGAACCCCGCCGCCCGCCCCTTGTGGAACAAGCGGTTGGCGATCCACGATTTCCGCACGGGCCCGGTTGTACGCATAATGACCGGTCCCAGCACACGTCGACGAGGCACACCCGCATGGCCCGCATCATCGCCATCGCCAACCAGAAGGGTGGCGTCGGCAAGACCACGACCGCCGTCAACCTGGCCGCTTCCCTGGCCAACGCACCCAAGCGCGTGCTGTTGGTCGACCTGGATTCCCAGGGCAACGCGACCATGGGCAGTGGCGTGGACAAGCGCGAGCTGGTCTCCTCCACCTACGATCTGCTGCTGGGCGAGTCCAGCGCTGCCGACGTGCGCGTGCAGACCGCCGAAGGCTACGACCTGCTGCCGGGCAACATCGACCTGACCGCAGCCGAGATCCAGCTGATGGCGCAGAGCGAGCGCGAGCAGCGCCTGAAGCGCGCGTTGGCGCCGATCCGCGACGAGTACGACTACATCCTGATCGACTGCCCGCCGGCACTCTCGCTGCTGACCCTGAACGCCCTGGCCGCCGCCGATTCGGTGATCGTGCCGATGCAGTGCGAGTACTACGCGCTGGAAGGCCTGAGCGCGCTGGTGGAAACCATCGAAGCGCTGCGTGCCAACCTCAACCCGGCGCTGGAGATCGAAGGCGTGCTGCGCACCATGTTCGACGTGCGCAACAACCTGGCCAATGCCGTGTCGGCCGAGCTCACCGAGCACTTCGGCGACCGGGTGTTCCGCACCATCGTGCCGCGCAACGTGCGCCTGGCCGAGGCGCCCAGCCATGGCCAGAGCATCGTCGGCTACGATCGTGCTTCGCGCGGCGGCGTGGCCTACCTCGGCCTGGCCGGCGAGATCATCCGTCGCAACAACGAACGCAACAAGGCCACCAAGGCCGTGGAGACCGTCTGATGACCAGCAGCAAGCCTGCAGCCAAGAAGCGAGGCCTCGGCCGCGGCCTGGACGCACTGCTCGGTCCGAAGGGCGCGGTCAGCCAGGTGCAGGCCAGTACGGCGGTGATCGAGCCGCTGCCCGGTGAAGTGCTGCGCAAGCTGCCGGTAGGCCAGCTGCAGCCGGGCAAGTACCAGCCGCGTCGCGAGATGGACCAGGGCAAGCTGTCCGAACTGGCCGACTCGATCAAGTCGCAGGGCGTGATCCAGCCGATCCTGGTGCGCCAGCTGCCGGCAGGCAACTTCGAGATCGTCGCCGGTGAACGTCGCTGGCGCGCCTCGCAGCTGGCCGGCCTGGACGAAGTGCCGGTGGTGGTGCGCGAGCTGGAAGACCGCACCGTCATCGCGATGGCGCTGATCGAGAACATCCAGCGCGAAGACCTCAACCCGCTGGAAGAAGCCGAAGCGCTGCAGCGCCTCATCAGCGAATTCACCCTGACCCATGCCGAGGCCGCCGAGGCCGTCGGCCGCTCGCGCGCGGCGGTGTCCAACCTGCTGCGCCTGCTGGAGCTGCCGATCGCCATCCGCCTGCTGCTGGAAACGCGCCGGCTGGAGATGGGGCACGCCCGCGCGCTGCTGACGCTGGCCCCGGAACTGGCCAGCAAGCTGGCCCAGGAAGCGGCCGATGAAGGCTGGTCGGTGCGCGAGGTCGAGCGCCGTGCGCAGGCGTTTGCCGCCGGCAAGGTGCCGAGCAACCGTCCGCAGCCGGTGGCCAAGGTGCAGCAGGCCGATATCGCCTCGCTGGAAACCGAGCTGTCCGAAGTGCTGGGGACTTCCGTTGCCATCAATCATGGCCGCGGCGGCAAGGGCAAGCTGATCATCCATTACGCCAACCTGGACACGCTCGATGGCGTGCTGGAGCGGCTGCGCACGCGCCAGGGCTGACCCCGGCGCATCTTCATGGGCGCACGGCCTGTTCCTGCCGTGTGCCGTCGATTGCAGGGAACGCACCGCCGCGCGTGCCGGAGGCCGCGTCGTCCACCGCAGGTGGGCCGCTCCGCCCCGTGGCTCATCCAGGGAGCAGGACATGACCATTGAAGTAGACGACGTCAGCCCGGGCGGCAGCCCGATTCTCGTGCACAGCCGCGAGAAGGACTTCACCCCGGCCCAGGGCGAGTCGCACATCGAGGAGATCAGCGCGCACATCGAGCGCCATCTGGGCCCGATCTCCGGGGTCTTCCATGAAATCATCTCCGATATCGTGCACATCGACGTGCATGTGGTGCCCGCCACCGACGAGTGCCCGTACCTGCGGCTGGTGACCTCGGGCATGAGCGATCTGCCGATGGCCGTGCCCGACGAGGTGGACGCCCCCCGGCACATGGAACTGATGGTGACCCTGCCGGCGGATTGGCCGATCACCCAGGATGCCTTCGAGGATGAGCGCAACTACTGGCCGGTGCGGCTGCTGAAGACCCTGGCGCGGCTGCCGCACGAGTACGACACCTGGCTGGGCTTCGGCCACACCATTCCCAACGGCCATCCGTCCGAGCCCTATGCACCGGGCGTGGGGTTCGATGGGGCCATCGTGCTGCCGCCGGTCACGACCCCGGACGACTTCGGCACGCTGGCGCTGGAAGACGGCACCACCATCGAGTTCATGGCGATCGTGCCGCTGTACCCGGAAGAGATGGACCTGAAGCTGAAAAAGGACTCGGAAACCCTGCTGGACCGCTTCGATGCGAAGAACATCCAGGATGTCATCCAGCCGGGGCGCACCAATGTGGCCAAGAAGCGTTTCGGCCTGTTCTAGGCCCTGCGCGTACCATCAGACGCCATCACTACTGAATTGACCGTTGAATTCCAGGCTCACCGCAATGACCATCCTGCTCACCGGCGCTGCCGGCTTCATCGGTGCCTACACCGCTCGTGCCCTGCTTGATGCGGGCCAGTCGGTGGTCGGCCTGGACAACTTCAACGATTACTACGACCCACAGATCAAGCGCGACCGCGTGGCCGCGCTGTGCCCGACGCTGGATCTGCGCACGCTGGACCTGACCGACCGCGACGGCCTGGCCGCGCTGTTCGAGGAAGTGCAGCCGACCGCGGTGATCCACCTGGCCGCGCAGGCCGGCGTGCGCTATTCGCTGGAAAACCCGCACGCCTACGTCGACAGCAACCTGGTCGGCTTCGTCAACATGCTCGAGCTGTGCCGCCACCGTGGCGTGCAGCATCTGGTGTATGCGTCCAGCAGTTCGGTGTACGGCGATTCGGCCACGCCGCCGTTTTCCGAAGACCAGCGCGTGGACCAGCCGCGCTCGCTGTACGCCGCTACCAAGGCCGCCAATGAACTGGTGGCCTACACCTACGCACAGCTGTATGGCCTGCACGCCACCGGCCTGCGCTTCTTCACCGTGTATGGCCCGTGGGGCCGGCCGGACATGGCGCCGCTGCTGTTCTCGCGCGCGGTACTGGCTGGCCGTTCGATCGATGTGTTCAACGAAGGCCGCATGCAGCGCGATTTCACACATGTCTCCGACATCGTGGCCGGTATTCTCGGCGCCCTCGCGCATCCGGCTGATGGTCCGGTGCCGCACCGGGTGTTCAACCTCGGCAACCACACGCCGGTCGAGCTGGAGCGCTTCATCGGCGTGATCGAGCAGGCCGCCGGTCGCCCCGCGCAGAAGGTCTACAAGCCGATGCAGCCGGGCGACATGGTGCGCACGATGGCCGATACCCGGCGCGCACATGACGCATTTGGCTACGAACCGGTCATGCCGATCGAACAGGGCCTGCCGCCGGTGGTGCAGTGGTGCCGCGAGTATTTTGCTGATCGCGCCTGAAAACCGATCCTCACGCCGCCGGATTCATCTTCGGATAACCTCGGCTTCGGAAAATGCGCGGTCTTTGTCCCTCCTTGGCCGAGTCCCCCCATGAGCCAACCCGAGCTGTCCGTTGTCGTCCCTGTATTCAACGAGCGCGACAACGTCGCGCCCCTGGTGGCCGAAATCACCGCTGCTTTGCGCGGCCGGCTGCCGTTCGAGATCGTCTACATTGATGATCATTCGCGCGATGACACCTTGGCCGTGCTGCAGGGCCTGAAGGCCACCACGCCGGAGCTGCGGGTGCTGCACCACGTCTCGCAGAGCGGGCAGAGCACCGCAGTGCGTACCGGCGTCAAGCACGCGCGTGCACCGTGGATCGCCACCCTGGACGGTGATGGCCAGAACGATCCGGCCGACATCCCCAAGCTGCTGGAGGCCCGCGGTGCTGCCGATGCCCAGGTGAAGCTGTTCGCCGGCTGGCGCGTCAACCGCCAGGACAGCGGCAGCAAGCGCTGGGCCAGCAAGTGGGCCAACGCCATCCGCGCGCGCATGCTGCGCGATGACACCCCCGATACCGGCTGCGGCATCAAATTGTTCGAGCGCAATGCCTTCCTCGACCTGCCGTATTTCGACCACATGCATCGCTACCTGCCGGCACTGATGCAGCGCGCCGGCTGGAAGACCACCAGCGTGCCGGTCAACCATCGCCACCGCACTGCCGGCGTGTCCAAGTACAACAATCTGGGCCGCGCGCTGGTCGGCATCCGCGACCTGCGCGGCGTGGCCTGGCTGATCACCCGCAGCAAGCGCACCGCGGTGGAGGAGCGTTGATGGACCTGGAGCTTCACTGGCTGGACCAGCCGCTGACCTGGTTGTACTGGACCGGCCTGCATGTGACCGGCTGGAAGCTGATCGGCTACACCGGCGCATTGATGTTCGGTGGCCGCTGGCTGGTCCAGTTCGTTGCCTCCAAGCGCGCCGGCAAGCCGGTGATCCCGCGTCTGTTCTGGTACATGAGCGTGGTCGGCAGCCTGATGACGCTGAGCTACTTCCTGTTCTCGGCCAAGCAGGATTCGGTGGGCGTGCTGCAGAACCTGTTCCCGGCGTTCACCGCCTTGTACAGCCTGCAGCTGGACATCAAGCATCGCGGCTGGAAGCGGGACAAGGCCAGTCACTGACGCCTTGGTAGATGCCGACCTTGGTCGGCGCTGGTTTTCTCCGGGAGCCAACCAAGGTTGGCAGCTACCAGAGCGGCCACGCAGGCGCCGCCGTGCCCGGGTGATGCCGACCTTGGTTGGCCCGATGCGTCCGCGGCAGGAGCATCCACGCATGGCGTGGATCTACTGAGGCAGGACCTTCGTCCCATGCCATGCGCGGTGCGGGGTGCCATGATCGGGGTCTGCCTTCCCGGGAACCTGTGCTCGTGAAAACCCGTCTTGCCGTAGCCCTGCTGATCGCCCTGTCTGCCCCTGCCGTGGCCCTGGCCGCACCGCCCACCGCCACCGCGCCGGCCAGCGTGGCCACTGAGTCGCCCGCCGATGCCGCCTTCCGCGCGCTGTACGAGAAGGAATGGAAGTGGCGCCAGCAAGGCGGCGGCGAGGCCAGCGAGGACGAAGACGCGCCGGCCAACGCCACCCGCATGCCCGACGTCGGCCCGGCCGCGCAGCAGGCACGCTTGGAGGTATGGGACGAGACCCTGGCCGCGCTGAAGAAGATCGACCCGAAGACCCTGTCGCCCGACAACCAGGTCAACTACGCGATCTACCGCGACCAGGTGTTCAACCTGGCCGAAGAAGTGCGCCTGCGCGGCTACGAGATGCCGTTCAACGCCGACTCCTCGTTCTGGTCCAACCTGTCCTTCATGGCCCGGCGCGAAATGAAGACCGTGCAGGACTACCAGAACTACATCGCGCGCCTGAATGATGTGCCGCGCTACTTCGACCAGCAGACCGGGAACATGCGCGCCGGCCTGAAGCGCGGCTTCAGCGTGCCGCGTGCGGTGCTCGATGGTCGCGAGGTGTCCATCGCCACCGTCGCCGAGCTGAAGGATCCGACCGAATCGCCGTTGTACGCGCCGTTCAAGAAGCTGCCCAACACCGTCCCGGTTGCCGAGCAGGCCAAGCTGCAGGCACAGGCCCGCGCGGCGATCAGCGGCAAGGTGGTGCCGGCGTTCCAGCAGCTGCGCACGTTCTTCGTCAACGAGTATGTGCCGCAGGCGCGTACCACCCTGGCCGCCGAAGCGATGCCCGACGGCAAGGCGTACTACAAGCAGCAGATCCACGAATACACCACGCTGGACCTGTCGCCGGACGAGATCCACCGCATCGGCCTGGATGAAGTGGCACGCATCCAGAAGGAAATGAACGACATCATCAAGCAGGTGAAGTTCAAGGGCAGCTTCGCCGAGTTCCTGACCTTCCTGCGTACCGACCCGCAGTTCTATGCCAGGACGCCGGAAGAACTGCTGTCGCGTGCCGCATGGATCTCCAAGCGTGCCGATGGCCAGCTCGGCAAGTACATGACATTGCCGCGCGCGCGCTTCACCATCGTGCCGGTGCCGCCGGATATCGCGCCGTTCTGGACCGCCGGCCGTGGTGGCATGGGCACCTATTGGCTCAACACCTACAACCTGCCGTCGCGCCCGCTGTACAACCTGCCGGCGTTGACCCTGCACGAATCCGACCCTGGCCATGCGCTGCAGGGTGCCATCGCTGCCGAGCAGAAGAACCTGCCGGAGTTCCGCCGCAATGCCTACATCTCCGCCTATGGCGAAGGTTGGGCGCTGTACTGCGAGAAGCTGGGCGTGGAAATGGGCATCTATGAAACCCCGTACGAGGATTTCGGTCGCCTGACCTACGAGATGTGGCGCGCCACGCGCCTGGTGATCGACACTGGCGTGCACAGCAAGGGCTGGAGCCGCGAGCAGGCGCTGGCCTACCTGCGTGACCACACGGCGCTGAGTGAGCACGAAGTGACCACCGAAGTGGATCGCTACATTTCCTGGCCGGGGCAGGCGTTGAGCTACAAGCTCGGCGAGATCGCCATCGTGCGCCTGCGTGCGCAGGCCGAGAAGGAGCTGGGCGACAAGTTCGACGTCAAGGGCTTCCACGACACGCTGCTGAAGCAGGGTTCGGTGCCGTTGCCGGTGCTGGAGCAGCAGATCCAAGCGTACATCGCCGAGCGCAGGAAGGCCTGACCGTTCCAAGGTAGTGCCGGCCGCTGGCCGGCAACCTGCACGCACTGCAATCGTTCGACATTGCCGGCCAGCGGCCGGCACTACCGGGGATCGGAAAACAGGGTCGGATCGCAGGATCCGACCCCGTCATGTTTCACCCCACCGCCCTTGGCTTGGCCACCCGCGCAGCGAAGGTTGGCAGCACCAGCAGGGTCAGCACCGTGGCGGTGATCAAGCCACCGATCACCACCGTTGCCAGCGGTTTCTGCACTTCCGCACCGGAACCACTGGCGATCGCCATCGGAATGAAGCCGACGATGGCCACCAGTGCGGTGGTCAGCACCGCGCGGATACGGCTGGATGCACCATTGATCGCGGCCATCATCGGCACGTCACCGGCGTCCAGGCGCTCGCGGATCGCCTGCATCAGCACCAGGCCGTTGAGCGTGGCCACGCCGGACACGGCGATGAAGCCCACCGCGGCCGACACCGAGAACGGCATGCCGCGCAGCAGCAGGGCGAGGATGCCGCCGACCAGCGCCAGCGGCACGCAGCTGAACACCAGCACCGCTTCCTTGCCGCTGCGCAGGGCCATGAACAGCAGGCTGCCGATCAGCAGGAATACCACTGGCACCACCGTGGCCAGGCGCTTCTCCGCGCGCTGCAGGTTCTCGAACTGGCCACCCCAGGTCAGGTACGCACCGGGCGGCAGCGCCACGTCGGCCACGGCGGCCTGTGCTTGGCCAACGAATCCGCCGAGGTCGCGGCCGCGCACATTGGCCTGCACCACCACCCGGCGGCTGCCGTTGTTGCGGCTGATCTGGTTCGGCCCTTCGCTGACGCTGATGCGCGCCACCGAGGACAGCGGAATCACCACGCCGGCCGGCGTGGCGATCGGCAGCGAGGCCAGCTGATCCGGGTCGTTGCGTGCGCTGTCATCCAGACGCACCACCACATCGAAGCGACGGTCGCCCTCGAAGATCTTGCCGGCTGCCGTGCCGCCGATGCCGGTGGACAGCGCATCGCTGACGTCGGCGGCGGTCAGCCCGTATTGCGCTGCCGCTACATGGTCGATCTTGACGTTGAGCGTGGGCAGGCCGGAAATCTGCTCCACCCGCACATCGGCCGCGCCCTCCACCGCGCGCAGCTTCAGCGCCACCTGGTCGGCCACCTTCTGCAGCTGGCTGAAGTCATCGCCGAAGATCATCACTGCCAGGTCGGTGCGCACGCCGGAAATCAGCTCGTTGAAGCGCAGCTCGATCGGCTGGCTGAACTCGAAGCTGTTGCCCAGCTGCTGGCCGGCCAGTTCTTCGAAGCGGGCCACCAGCGCCTCCTTGCCCAGCTTCGGATCGGGCCAGTCCGCACGCGGCTTGAGCACGATCACGCTGTCGGAGATGTTGGTCGGCATCGGGTCGATTGCCGCTTCGGCGGTGCCGGTACGCGAGAACACCGTTTCCACTTCCGGTTGCTGGGCGATGGCCTTCTCCAGTGCCAGCTGCATCGCCAGCGACTGCTCCAGCGAAGTGGATGGCACGCGCAGTGCCTGCATCGCCACGTTGCCTTCATCCAGGGTAGGCATGAACTCGCGGCCGAGCAGGCCGAACGAACCAATGCCCACCAGCAGCATCAACGCTGCACCGGCGATCACTGCGCGCGGCCGCGCGACGGCCTGGCGGATGATCGGCTCGATGCGTCCACGCAGCACGCGGATCAGCTTCGTTTCGTGCTGGCCATCATCACTGTGTGCCTCGCCTTCCTTCGGCTTCGACTCACGGACCATCAGCGCGGCCATCGCCGGCACGAAGGTGAAGGAGAAGATGAAGGCACCCACCAGGGCCAGCATGAACGTAGCGGCCATCGGGTGGAACGTCTTGCCCTCCACCCCTTCCAGGGTGAGGATCGGTGCGAACACCAGCAGGATGATCAGCTGGCCGAACGCTGCCGGGCGTGCCATCTTTCGCGCCGAATCGGCCGCTACGCGCAGGCGTTCCATCGCGGTCAACGCGCGGCCCAGTTCGGCACGACGCTGGCCCAGCATCAGCAGCGTCGATTCGATCACGATCACCGCGCCGTCCACCAGGATGCCGAAGTCCAGCGCACCCAGGCTCATCAGGTTGCCACTGATGCCGAAGCGGTTCATGCCGATCACCGCGAACAGGAACGACAGCGGGATCACCAGTGCGGTGATCGTCGCCGCGCGCAGGTTGCCGAGCAGCAGGAACAGCACCACCACCACCAGCAGCGCGCCCTCGGTGAGGTTCCTGGCCACGGTCTTGATGGTGGAATTGACCAGCACGCTGCGGTCCAGCACCGGCGCGGCCACGATGTCCGCCGACAGCGAGGCATTCACCTGCTTCAGCCGTGTGGCGGCCGCCTGGGCCACGGTGCGGCTGTTGCCGCCGGCGATCATCAGCGCGGTACCGAGCACGGCTTCATGGCCGTTGCGGCTGGCCGCACCCAGGCGCGGTGCGCGGCTGAGGCCGACATCGGCCACATCGGCCACCCGCACCACCACGCCGTTGCGGGTGGCTACCGGCGCCTGTGCCAGATCGTCGGTGGTCAGTGCCAGACCGTCGGCACGCACCACCAGGCCTTCGCCGGCGCGCTGCACGAAGCCGGCACCGGCCTGTACGTTGGAGCGCTGCAGGGCCGTCACCAGATCAGCCAGGCCCAGGCCATGCGCGGCCAACCGCGCGCTGTCCGGATGCACGCCGTATTCCTTCACGTAGCCACCGACGGTGTCCACGCCCGCCAGCCCGGGGCTGGAGCGCATCTGCGGCGCGATGATCCAGTCCTGCACGGTGCGCAGGTAGGTGGCACGTTCTTCCGGCGTGC
>NZ_JBFRFE010000048.1:0-12342 GCF_052114665.1 Stenotrophomonas sp. 2YAF22
GGACGAGGTCACCTCGTCCTTCACGCTCGAGGAGGTCCAGTCGATTGTGCAGGAATCCACCCGGCACGGCTGGTTGAATTCATCCGCAGGCGGCAGACGCGCATCGTGGCGTCGGACGTTCCGAGGATTGAGCACGCGCGGCAGCACGCTGTCGCGTCGCGCGAGCTCGACCTGGTCACCCTGCGCGCTTGAACCCGGGAACGGATCCTGGGCCAGCAGCCAGCGCACGCCCAGCAGATCGTACACAGGCGCTGTTGTGTCCGTTGCCCAGGCCGTCGGCAGCTTCTGTTGGAACGTATCCACCGGTTCACCCGGCATGCCGGTCATCTGCAGGTAGTCGCTGGCCAACATCGGGTTGTAGCCGTTTGCCAGCGCGATCGCATGGACCGCGGCGCCGTTGGTAAGCCCACCGATGCCGAAGACCACGGCGCGCTCGGGCAATCCGGGTTGCCGCTCTGCTGCGAGCAGCGCGTAGGCCCGCTGCGCCGGCCCGGCGCGGTCGGCGGTCAGCACCGACTTGGTGCCACTGCCTGCGTTGAAGCTGGTCCCCACGTTGAACAGCAGCAGGTCGAACAGCACCAGCACAAACAGCCAGCGCTCGGGTGCCCGGTGACGACGCAGCAGCAGCACCGCGGCGATTCCCACGGCCGCGCTGATGCCGAGCCAGGCAAAGGCCGCCAGATGACCGCGGTCGATCGCCATCCAGGCACTGGAGACGGCAAGCAGCACGACGGCACCTACGGACATCCACGGCGGCCGCAACGGGCCTGGCTGCAATGCAGCCTGCAAGGCGTTGGCACCCAGCCAAGCTGCTGCTGGGAGGGTGAGGAACAAGGCATCAGCAGGACGCCGGAACAGATCCAGGCCTGGCAGCCAGGTGAACAACCACGGGAACAGTGGCGTTGCCCCACCCAGCGCGATCAGGATCGTCAGAATCACCACGGCCAGCGCGATGCGCGCCGCAGCGGGTTTGCGCCGCAGCACTTCGCCGCCCCATCCCAGCCAGAGCGCCAGCGGCACCGCGCCGAGATAAAGGTAATCGGCGCTGATGTCACCAAAGGCCCAACTGTCGCCACGCCCCTGCGAGAACACGTTGCCTGACAGCAGCGTGGCCAGGGTCTGCCAGTGCATGGCCCCCGGCAACGCAGCCTCCAACGAGAAACCATCCCGATTTGTCTCGCCCAGCCAAGCCAGCGTGGACAACCACTGTGGCGCGCTGATCGCGCCGGCAAGCACGCCGACAAGACCAAATCGCAGCAGCAGCCGCACGCGCGGGCCCTTCTCCAGCAGAACCGCGCCCACCGCATGGATCGCACAGGCGAGGATGATGAAGTAGGTAACCTGGGTCAGCTGCAGCGCGCACAAGCCTCCAGCGATGCCGGCCAGCAGTACGTCACGCAGCCGACCCTGGCGGCGGACCTGCTCCATGCCCAGCCACAGCCACGGCAGCAGGCTGTAACTGACGATCATCGGCGTGTGCTGGAGCCGCGATGCGGCCACCCCACCGAACATCAGCACCAGCGCGAACAGCAGCCGCGCCGGTGGCGGCATTCCCTGCACGCGGCCCAGCCGCAAGGCACCGAAGCCACCTGCCAGCACGTGCAGCAGCACGACCACGTTGAACAGGTGCAGCGACGTCGGTGCCAACAGCATCGGCAGCAGCATGCTCGGCTGCAACGTCATCATCTGCGGGTCGGCCAGCTGCGGGTAGCCCCCGTACAGATACGGATTCCACCACGGCGCCTGCAGATGACGCAGTTGCTCAGCGCTGAAGCTGACCGCCGGGAAGAACTGCTGCACGGCGTCGAACGGAATGGTCTTGATGCCCAGCAGCCACGGCAGGCAGAGCACGACCCAGGCAATCAGGAACATGCCTTCCGGCGTGCGCCAGCGGCACTGCCAGCCCCCCATGTCCTGCGTCGCTGTCGATGACTGCTGCATTCCCTGCCTCCGTGGAAAACAAACAAAAACGCCGGCATGGCAGCCGGCGTTCCTGCATTCACCCGTGCCTTGCAGGCACAGATGTCACCTCGGCACGGTTCAGTGCTTGAGGGTCTTGCGCAGGCGCTCAAGCGCCTGCAGCTGGACAACGGCCTCTGCCAGCTTCTGCTGCGCTTCGGCCACTTCCATCGCTTCGCCGCGGTTGGCCAGGATGCGTTCGGCTTCTTCCTTGGCCTTGCGGACCGAGGCTTCGTCGATGTCCTGTGCGCGGATCGCGGTGTCGGCCAGCACGGTCACCACCTGCGGCTGCACTTCCAGGATGCCGCCGGAAATGGCGAAATCCAGCTGCTCGCCGCTCGGCGTGGTCACTACCACCTTGCCCGGCTTCAGGCGGGTGATCAGCGGCGCGTGCTTGGGCGCGATGCCCAGTTCGCCCAGCTCACCGGTGGCCACGACCAGGGTCGCTTCGCCACGGAAGATTTCCTGCTCGGCGCTGACGATGTCGCAACGGATGGTGCTCATGTAACTCTCTTCGCTAGGGGGCGGGTCGAACCCACCGCAGGGATTCCGCAGCGGTGGGCGCAGGCCCACCCCGTGTCACGGTCGGGACGGGCGTGTGCCCGTCCCCGCCGCATCAGGCCTTCTCGGCCATCTTCTTGGCCTTCTCGACCGCTTCTTCGATGSTGCCGACCATGTAGAACGCCTGCTCCGGCAGGTGGTCGTACTCGCCATCGACGATGGCCTTGAAGCCACGGATGGTGTCCTTCAGCGACACGTACTTGCCCGGCGAGCCGGTGAACACTTCGGCCACGTGGAACGGCTGGCTGAAGAAGCGCTCGATCTTGCGGGCGCGCGACACGGCCTGCTTGTCTTCTTCGGACAGTTCGTCCATGCCCAGGATGGCGATGATGTCCTTCAGTTCCTTGTACTTCTGCAGGGTCTGCTGGACGCGCTGGGCGGTGTCGTAATGCTCGTGGCCGATGACCAGCGGGTCCATCTGGCGGCTGGTGGAGTCCAGCGGGTCGACCGCCGGGTAGATACCCAGCGAAGCGATCGAACGCGACAGGGTCACGGTCGAGTCAAGGTGGGCGAAGGTGGTCGCCGGCGACGGATCGGTCAAGTCATCGGCCGGCACGTAGACGGCCTGGATGGAGGTGATCGAACCATTCTTGGTCGAGGTGATGCGCTCCTGCAGGACACCCATTTCCTCGGCCAGGGTCGGCTGGTAGCCCACTGCCGACGGCATACGACCCAGCAGTGCCGACACTTCGGTACCGGCCAGGGTGTAGCGGTAGATGTTGTCGACGAACAGCAGCACGTCCTTGCCCTTGCCGTTCTCGTCCTTCTCGTCGCGGAAGTACTCGGCCATGGTCAGGCCGGTCAGGGCGACGCGCAGACGGTTGCCCGGCGGCTCGTTCATCTGGCCGTACACCATCGCGACCTTGTCCAGGACGTTGGAGTCCTTCATCTCGTGGTAGAAGTCGTTGCCCTCACGGGTACGCTCACCCACGCCGGCGAACACGGACAGACCGCTGTGCGCCTTGGCGATGTTGTTGATCAGTTCCATCATGTTGACGGTCTTGCCGACGCCGGCGCCGCCGAACAGGCCGACCTTGCCACCCTTGGCGAACGGGCACATCAGGTCGATGACCTTGATGCCGGTTTCCAGCAGCTCGGTGGCCGGGGACTGGTCTTCATACGACGGAGCAGCGCGGTGGATTTCCCAGGTGTCGCTGGAGGCGACCGGACCGGCTTCGTCGATCGGGCGGCCGAGCACGTCCATGATGCGGCCCAGGGTGCCAGCGCCGACCGGCACGGAAATGCCGCGCTCGGTGTTGGTGGCCACCAGGTTGCGCTTCAGGCCATCGGTGGAGCCCAGCGCGATGCAGCGGACCACGCCGTCACCGAGCTGCTGCTGCACTTCCAGGGTGATTTCGGTGTTGTCCACCTTCAGCGCGTGGTACACCTTCGGCACCGACTCGCGGGGGAATTCGACGTCGACGACGGCGCCGATGATCTGAACGATCTTGCCCTGACTCATTGCTGCATCCTCTAAATGTGTGCTTTTAACGAACGCGGTCAGACTGCTGCCGYGCCGCCGACGATTTCGGAGATTTCCTGGGTGATCGCTGCCTGGCGGGCCTTGTTGTAGACCAGCTGCAGGGTTCCGATCAGCTTGTTGGCGTTGTCACTGGCCGACTTCATCGCCACCATGCGCGCGGCATGCTCGGAAGCGACGTTTTCCAGCAGCGCCTGGTACACCAGCGACTCGATGTAACGCGTCATCACGTGCTCCAGCACGGTCGCGGCATCGGGTTCGTACAGGTAGTCCCAGTCGTGGTGCGCAACCTGCTTCTCGGCGGCCGGCAGCGGCAGCAGCTGATCGAAGCTGGCCTTCTGCACCATGGTGTTGACGAAGCGGTTGTAGACCAGGTACACGCGGTCGACCTTGCCTTCGGTGAAGGCGTCGAGCATGACCTTGATCACACCGATCAGCGATTCCAGCTTCGGCGTGTCGCCGATGTGGGTCACCGTGCCGACCATGTTCACCTTGACCCGGCGGAAGAAGGTCGACGCCTTCTGGCCGATGGTCACCAGGTCCACTTCGGCGCCCTTGTCCTGCCAGGCCTTGGCTTCGCCAAGCATCTTGCGGAACAGGTTGTTGTTGAGGCCGCCGGCCAGACCGCGATCGGAAGAGATCACGATGAACCCGACCCGCTTGACCTGCTCACGCTCGACCAGGAACGGATGCTGGTAGTCGGTGCTGGCCTGCGCCAGGTGGCCGATCACCTGCTTCATCGCCTGCGCGTACGGACGCGAGGTCTTCATCCGATCCTGCGCCTTGCGGATCTTGGAGGCCGAGACCATTTCCAGGGCGCGCGTCACCTTGCGGGTGTTCTGCACGCTCTTGATCTTGGTTTTGATTTCGCGTCCGCTTGCCATCTTTTATTCCCGTGGCGCGGGGCCTGGGCCCCGCGTTGTTCAACCGTTTGATCGTCTGGTCCAGCGGAGCATCGCTCCGCTCTACAGGACCTCGATTACCAGCTGCCGGTGGTCTTGAACTCGACGATGCCCTTCTTGAAGGCACCTTCGATGTCGTTGTCCCAACCGCCGGTGGCGTTGACCTTGCCGATCAGYTCGCCCTGGGTGTTGGCGAAGTGCGCGTGCAGGCCTTCTTCGAACGCCAGCAGCTTGCTGACCGGCACGTCGTCGAGGTAACCCTCGTTGACGGCGTAGATCGACAACGCCTGGTTGGCGATCGACATCGGCGCGTACTGCTTCTGCTTCATCAGCTCGGTGACGCGCTGGCCACGCTCGAGCTGCTTGCGGGTGGCTTCGTCCAGGTCCGAGGCGAACTGCGCGAACGCAGCCAGCTCGCGGTACTGGGCCAGCGAGATACGGATGCCGCCGGACAGCTTCTTGATGATCTTGGTCTGCGCCGAACCACCGACGCGCGACACCGAGATACCGGCGTTCACGGCCGGGCGGATGCCGGCGTTGAACAGATCGGTTTCCAGGAAGATCTGGCCGTCGGTGATCGAGATCACGTTGGTCGGAACGAACGCGGAAACGTCGCCGGCCTGGGTCTCGATGATCGGCAGCGCGGTCAGCGAACCGGTCTTGCCGGTCACCGCACCGTTGGTGAACTTCTCGACGTATTCCTCGGACACGCGGGCAGCGCGTTCGAGCAGACGGGAGTGCAGGTAGAACACGTCACCCGGGTAGGCTTCACGGCCCGGCGGGCGCTTCAGCAGCAGCGAGATCTGGCGGTAGGCCACGGCCTGCTTGGACAGATCGTCGTACACGATCAGCGCGTCTTCGCCGCGGTCCATGAAGTACTCGCCCATGGTGCAGCCCGAGTAGGCGCTGATGTACTGCATCGCGGCCGATTCGGATGCGGTGGCAGCCACCACGATGGTGTGCGCCAGGGCGCCGTTCTCTTCAAGCTTGCGCACGATGTTGGCAACGGTCGAAGCCTTCTGGCCGATCGCTACGTACACGCACTTGATGCCGGTGCCCTTCTGGTTGATCACCGCATCGATGGCCAGCGCGGTCTTGCCGGTCTGGCGGTCACCGATGACCAGCTCGCGCTGGCCGCGGCCGATCGGGATCATCGAGTCGACCGACTTGTAACCGGTCTGCACCGGCTGGTCGACCGACTTGCGCCAGATCACGCCCGGAGCAACGCGCTCCACCGGAGCGGTCAGGTCGGTACCCAGCGGGCCCTTGCCGTCGATCGGCTCGCCGAGCGCGTTGACGACGCGGCCCAGCAGTTCCGGACCGACCGGCACTTCCAGGATGCGGCCGGTGGTCTTGGCGACGTCACCTTCGCGCACGTTCTCGTAGCCACCCAGGACCACGGCGCCGACCGAGTCGCGCTCCAGGTTCAGGGCCAGGGCAAAGGTGTTGTTCGGCAGTTCGATCATTTCGCCCTGCATCACGTCGGCCAGGCCGAAGATGCGCACGATGCCGTCGGACACGCTGGTCACGGTGCCTTCGTTGCGCGATTCCGCGGCCAGCTTGACCTTCTCGATGCGGTTCTTGATCAGTTCGCTGATTTCGGAGGGGTTGAGCGTGGTTGCCATCGTCAAGTCCTAGTGCCGGCAGCGGGGCCGGACGTTAAATGAATTCAGTTAGCGAGCGCGGTCTGCAGACGGGCCAGCTTGCCCTTCAGCGAACCATCGATGACCACGTCGCCGGCGTCGATCACAGCGCCGCCGATCAGCGAGGCGTCGACCGCGGTGGCCACTTCGACCTCGCGGTTGAAGCGCTTGCGCAGCGCGGCCTTGATCGCGTCCAGCTCGGCAACCGACAGCTCGGCCGCGGAGGTCACCGTGGCCTTGACCACGTGCTCGGCCTCGGCGCGCAGCGCGTCGAACATGCCAGCGATTTCCGGCAGCAGCGGCAGACGATGCGATTCGGCAAGCACAGCCAGGAAGCGCGAGTAGGTCTCGCCGCGGGACTCCGGCGCCAGCAGGGCGACGGCGTCATCGCGACCCAGCTCCGGGTTGGCGAGCAGGGCCGCCACGCGCGGATCGGCGGCGACGTGGGCGGAGAACGCCAAAGCGTCCGACCACGGCGCGAACGCGCCTTCGTCACGCGCGGTCGCGAAGGCGGCGCGGGCGTACGGGCGGGCAAGCGTGAGGGCCTGGCTCATCCTTAAATCTCCGAGGCCAGCTCGTCGAGCAGCGCCTTGTGGGCGTTGGCGTCGATTTCGCGCTTGAGCAGCTTTTCGGCACCGGTCACGGCCAGCGCGGACACCTGCTTGCGCAGATCTTCACGGGCACGGTTGGCGGCGGCGTCGATTTCGGCCTGGGCCAGATCCTTCTGACGGGTGGCTTCGGCAACAGCTTCGTTGCGGGCCGCGTCGACGATCTGGTTGGCACGCGCGTGGGCCTGATCGATGATCTCGTTGGCCTTGGTGCGGGCTTCCTTCAGCGCTTCATTGACCTTGTCCTGCGCCTGGGCCAGATCTTTCTGGCTGCGGTCGGCAGCAGCGAGGCCTTCAGCGATCTTCTGCTGGCGCTCTTCGATCGCGTTCATCAGCGGCGGCCAGATCTTGGTCGCGATGAGCCAGATCAGGGCGGCAAAGGCCAGGGCCTGGGCGATGAGGGTAAAACCGATATCCATGGGGTTCGCTCAGTCGGTTGTGACGGGATGGATGCGCCGCCACACGGGCGGCGCCTCCGAACCTTCATCCGCGACCAGGCGCCTGCGGCGCCCGGTCGTTTCGCTTTCGCTGGATCAGCCAGCGATTGCCGGCAGGCGCGAGACGAACTCGCCGACCAGCGGGTTGGCGAAGGCGAACAGCAGGCCCACGGCGACCGAGATGATGAAGGCGGCGTCGATCAGGCCGGCGGTGATGAACATGCGGACCTGCAGGACCGGGATCAGTTCCGGCTGGCGCGCGGCCGACTCCAGGAACTTACCGGCCATGATGGCCAGACCCAGACCGGCGCCCAGCGCGGCCAGGCCGATCATGATGCCGACGGCGAGGACGGTGGAGCTCTGAACTTGGGCGAGATTGGTCAGGACGGCGAAGTACATGGTTTTCTCCAGGAACTTGATTGCTAAGGGTTTAGAAACAAACGGATGAAGGGTGAAGCGAAACTCAGTGAGCGTCTTCCGACAGGCTCAGGTACACGATGGACAGCATCATGAAGATGAAGGCCTGCAGCGGAATCACCAGAAGGTGGAACAGCATCCAGCCGAAGCCGGCGAACGCGCCTGCAAACATGCCGGCGATACCTGCACCGCCCAGCACCCAGATCAGCAGGAACACGATTTCACCGCCGAACATGTTGCCGAACAGTCGCATCGCCAGCGAAATCGGCTTGCTCAGCCACTCGACGATGTTCAGGATCAGGTTGAACGGCATCATCCACTTGCCGAACGGTGCGGTCAGGAATTCCTTGGTGAAACCACCAATACCCTTGGCGCGCAACGCGAAGAACAGCATCAGGAAGAACACGCTGATCGACATGCCGAGGGTGGCATTGACGTCGGCGGTGGGGACCGGCTTCCAGTACGGCACGCCCATCAGTTCGAGCGGCTTGGCGATGAAGTCGGCCGGGATCATCTTGATGAGGTTCATCAGGAGGATCCAGAAGAAGATCGTGATCGCGATCGGGGTCACCAGCTTGCTGGTGCCGTGATAGGTGTCCTTGGCCTGGCGGTCAACGAACTCCAGGCAGATCTCGACGAATGCCTGCCACTTGCCCGGCACGCCGGAGGTGGCCTTGCGGGTCGCCATCCAGAAGGCGACGACCATCACCAGGCCCATCAGCAGCGAGGTTACCAGCGTGTCCACGTGGATCGCCCACGGGGTGCCATGACCTGCAGTCAGATTGTGCAGGTGATGCTGGATGTAGGAGGTGGGTGTAAGCGCCTCGCCTGCCATGTGTCCGGAACCTTAAGTTAAATGAATTCGATTAGCGCCTGGCCATGGCCAGGACCTGGAACATCAGCCCGACGGCGATACCGGCCAACAGCGCCAGTGCAGGCAGCTTGAAGACCAGGAACCCCACCATCAGGACACCAAAAACGAGCGCCCACTTGGCCACGATCGCAACGATCAGGCGTGCCATGGCCGAACCGGCCCCCAGCGCACCACCACCCAGCGCCATCCGTGCCGCCACCCAACCACCGGCCGAAACCGCCACACCTGATGCCAGGGCACCAAGGGCATACTTCGGCCCCACCAGCAGGAAGGCCAGAGCCAGGACAGCCACCGCGGCCAGCGGGTAGACCGCGGCGCGCAGCATCAGTCGCCGACCCGTTTCTACGGAGTTCAGCACAGGACGTCCCGCGTGGTTACAAGTGGATGGCTGAGGCGACTACAGCAGGGGGGCCTCATCGAGCCGCCAAATTATAGCAATGGGACAATTTGCGAGACAACCGGTGCCTGTTCATATCGGAACAGCGCAAGTTGCGGTAAGGGCTGCGGTTTTGCAGCCCACCACGGGGACAATGCCATCTGCGCGATGTTGCGGTGCAACGCATTGAACTTTGGTCGCAGGCGGCGGAACTTTCTGCCGACGGCAGTGGTCCCATCTTCCGACCTGCCTGCAGCTACCTCGTCGACGCTTCGCCTGCAGGTCCCCATGATGGCCCCGAAGCGCCGCTCCGGGGCCATCTTTTCGCAGGGCGCTGACAGCGCTGAACCGTCCACATCGCGTGGACCATACCTTCACGAATGGTGGACAGCGACGTCCGGCAAAGTGGCCTTCATTCCGATGAACCACTGCAAGGACTCTTTCGATGCGCTCCGTCCCCACCCTGCTCGCCCTCTCGCTTCTCGCCGCCGGCGCGTCGTTCGCCTCCTCCGCCCATGCCGCCGAAGGCGATGACCGCTTCGCCCTGCGCCTGGGTGCGATGAACATCGACTCGGACAACACCCTGCGCGGCAACACCAATGTCGCCGGCCAGGACATCGGCTTCTCCGAGGACTTCAAGCTGGGTGGCAAGGAATGGGAGCCGCGCATCGACGGCATGTTCCGCATCAGCAACCGCCAGCGCCTGCTGTTCAACTACTTCAAGTACGACAAGGACCGCCGCGAGACGCTTGGCCAGGACATTTCCTTCGGCAACGTCAACGTGCCGGCCGACAGCTTCGTCAAGGCGGAGCTGAAGTACCAGGTGGCCAGCCTGGTGTATGACTACTCGGTGGTGGACACCGAGAAGTTCGACCTCGGCCTGCAGCTGGGTGCCGAATACGCCAAGGTCAGCACCAAGGGCTACGCCGACCTGGGCACGGTGTATGAAGGCCAGTTCCTGGACGAGAAGACCGACGGTGTGGCGCCGGTGGTCGGTGCACGCCTGAGCTTCACCCCGTCCGAAAAGTGGATGATCACCCTGCAGGGCCAGTACCTCAACACGCGCTGGGGCAGCTTCGACGACTACAAGGGTGACCTCAGCCGCGCCAACGCGATCGTCGATTACCGCTTCACCCAGAACTTCGGCGTGTTCGCCGGCTACGACTGGTTCAAGCTGGATGCGGACAAGAAGGGCAGCGACGGCACCATCGGCCTGAAGCAGGAATTCAAGGGCCCGGTGGCGGGTATCAGCGTCACCTTCTAAGCCCTGCTCCCCTTCCACAGCACGTTCTCTCCTGGCGCGGCCTCCGGAACATCGGGGGCCGCGTTTTTTTGTGGCTTCCTGACAGAAGAGCAGAAGCGGGTTGGTCGAGCGCTGGAGGGAGAGGGGGCCGGGTGCGAATGTCCCCCGGCGCCGGCCTGCGGCCGTCACCTCCTCCTTTACTTCGCACCCAGCCCCCTCTCCCTCCGCGTGTCAGGCATCCAGGCATCCAGGCAGCCGCTGCGGTGGGAGTGGTTGTGGCTTCCGCCTTCCGCAAGCCGAGCCGCTGCGCGGGCGGCAGGCGTTTCGACAAAGTAAAGGAGGAGGCGACCGCCGAAGGCGGGCGACGGGGGACATTTGTCGAAATGCCTGCCGCCCGCGCAGCGGCCCTACAGCTCGCAAGAATCCGGAGCGCATAAACAAAAAAACCCCGGCGATGCCGGGGTTTTTCGTTCGCAAAGGCGCGGGCGCCTTATTTCTTCTTCGGCATGTACAGATCGGTGATCGTGCCGTCGTAAATTTCCGAGGCCATCGCCACCGATTCGCTCAGCGTCGGGTGCGCATGGATGGTGTGGCCGATGTCCTCGGCCTCGGCACCCATCTCGATCGCCAGGCCGATCTCGGCCAGCAGATCACCGGCATGCACACCGACGATGGCACCACCGATGATGCGGTGGSTKTCCTCGTCGAAGATCAGCTTGGTGAAGCCCTCGGTGCGACCGATGCCGATCGCGCGGCCGCTGGCGGCCCACGGGAACTTGGCCACGCCAACCTTCAGGCCCTTGGCCTTGGCTTCGGTCTCGGTGACGCCGACCCAGGCGATTTCCGGGTTGGTGTAAGCCACCGACGGAATCACGCGGGCCACCCACTCCTTCTTGTGGCCGGCAGCCACTTCGGCGGCCAGCTTGCCCTCGTGCGTGGCCTTGTGGGCCAGCATCGGGTTGCCGACGATGTCGCCGATGGCAAAGATGTGCGGCACGTTGGTGCGCATCTGCCGGTCGACCGGAATGAAGCCACGGTCGGTGACCTGCACGCCGGCCTTCTCGGCATCGATTTTCTTGCCGTTCGGCGAGCGACCCACGGCCACCAGCACGCGGTCGAAGGTGCCCTGCGCCAGCGCAGGTGCCTGGCCTTCCTCGGCGGCTTCGAAGGTCACGGTGATGCCCTTGGCATCGGCGGTGACGCCCGAGGCCTTGGTCTTCAGGTGCACTTCGATGCCCTGCTTCTTCAGGCGGTCGGCCAACGGCTTGACCAGGTCCTTGTCGGCGCCCGGCATCAGCTGGTCCATGAACTCGACCACGGTGACCTTGCTGCCCAGCGCACCATAAACGGTGGCCATTTCCAGGCCGATGATGCCGCCGCCGACGACCAGCAGCGAGCCCGGTACTTCGGCCAGCTCCAGCGCGTCGGTGGAATCCATCACCCGCTTGTCGTCCCACGGGAAGTTCGGCAGCTTCACCGCCTGCGAACCGGCAGCGATGATGCACTTCTGGAAGCGCAGCAGCTGGGTGCTGCCGTCAGCCGCGGTGATTTCCAGTTCGTTGGCCGAGACAAACTTGCCAACGCCCTGCACGCTGCGGACCTTGCGCTGCTTGGCCATGCCAGCCAGGCCCTTGGTCAGCTGGTTGACGACCTTTTCCTTGTACTGGCGCAGCTTGTCCAGGGTGATGGTCGGCTTGCCGAACTCAACGCCGAAATCACCGGCATGGGCCACTTCGTCGATCACCGCTGCGGCGTGCAGCAGGGCCTTGGACGGAATGCAGCCCACGTTGAGGCAGACGCCGCCGAGGCTGGCGTAGCGCTCGACCAGCACCGTATCCAGGC
>NZ_JBFRFE010000049.1:0-12244 GCF_052114665.1 Stenotrophomonas sp. 2YAF22
GGCCCTTCTTGAGTGAACGTGCCATGGTCGATTAGCCCCTACGATCGCGGACGATGAACTGCTGAGTGCGCTTGTTATGGCGCGTCTTGTAACCCTTGGTCGGAACACCCCACGGGGTGACCGGATGCGGGTTACCCTGGCCGGCCTTCGCCTCACCACCACCGTGCGGGTGGTCAACCGGGTTCATGGCAGCACCACGAACGGTCGGGCGGACGCCGCGCCAGCGCTTGGCACCGGCCTTGCCCAGCTTTTCCAAGCTGTGCTCGTCGTTGCCGACTTCGCCGATGGTCGCGCAGCACTCAACCGGAACCTTGCGCATTTCACCCGAGCGCAGGCGCAGGGTGGCGTAGATGCCTTCACGAGCGACCAGCTGCACGGCAGCACCCGCAGCGCGGGCGATCTGAGCGCCCTTGCCCGGCTTCAGCTCGATGCAGTGGATGGTGGTACCGACCGGGATGTTGCGCAGCGGCAGGGTGTTGCCCGCCTTGATCGGAGCATCCGAACCAGCGATCACCTGATCACCAGCCTTCAGACCCTTCGGGGCGATGATGTAGCGACGCTCGCCGTCGACGTAGCACAGCAGKGCGATRTGCGCGGTGCGGTTCGGATCGTATTCRATGCGTTCCACGCGCGCCGGGATGCCCAGCTTGTTGCGCTTGAAGTCAATCAGGCGGTAGTGCTGCTTGTGGCCACCACCGACGTGACGCACGGTGATGCGGCCGTGGTGGTTGCGACCACCCGAACGGCTCTGCGACTCGACCAGCGGAGCGTGCGGAGCGCCCTTGTGCAGGTCGGGAGTAACCACGCGCACGGCCGAACGGCGACCGGGAGAAGTGGGCTTGAATTTCATCAATGGCATGGGATGTACCTCAGGCCTTGGCCGTTACATCGATCGACTGGCCGTCGGCCAGGCGAACGTACGCCTTGCGCCAATCGCCGCGGCGGCCAGCACGGTTACGGAAGGACTTGTTCTTGCCCTTGACGTTGACCACGTTGACTGCTTCGACCTTGACGTCGAACAGCTGCTCAACCGCGGCCTTTACATCGGCCTTGGTGGCTTCGTTCGAAATTTCGAAGACGTACTGATTGGAGAGTTCCTGCAGGCGCGCGGTCTTTTCGGAGACACGCGGGGCGAGCAGCACGCTGAAGATTTTTTCGTTGCTGTTCATGCCAGCCACTCCTCGACCTTCTTGACCGCGTCAGCGGTGATGACGACCGTGTCGGCACCGACCAGCGACACCGGATCCAGGCCCTGGACGTCACGCACTTCCACGTAGGGAATGTTGCGCGCCGACAGGTACAGGTGCTCGGAGGCTTCTTCAGTGACGATCAGCGGGCGCTTGCCCACTTCCAGGCCGGCCAGCTTGGCGATCAGAGCCTTCGTGTTGGTCGCTTCGACATCGAAGGACTCCACGATGGTCAGACGGCCCTGACGGTTCAGCTCGGACAGGATCGCGCACATGGCGGCACGGTACTGCTTACGATTGACCTTCTGCTCGAAGCTGCGCGGCTTTGCCGCGAAGGTGACACCGCCGCCGACGAAGATCGGAGCCGTCAGTGCGCCATGACGCGCGCCGCCGCCCTTCTGCTTCTTCGACTTCTTGGTGGTACCTGCCACTTCGGAGCGAGTCTTCTGCGCCTTGGTGCCGGCGCGACCGGCGTTGCGGTAAGCAACGACAACCTGGTGAACCAGATCTTCGCTGAAATCGCGACCGAACACGGCGTCGGAGACCGAGACCTTGTTATTGCTACCCGTGATAACGAGTTCCATCGTCATCTCTCCTTATGCCTTGCTCGCCGGACGGACGATCACGTCGCCACCCGCCGCGCCCGGAACGGCGCCGCGAACTGCGATCAGACCGCGCTCGACGTCGACCTTGACAACTTCCAGGTTCTGGGTGCTCTGCTGCACGGCGCCCATGTGACCGGACATCTTCTTACCCGGGAACACGCGGCCGGGCGTCTGGCGCTGACCCAGCGAACCCGGCGCGCGATGCGACAGCGAGTTGCCGTGGGTAGCGTCACCCATACGGAAGTTGTAGCGCTTGATGGTGCCCTGGAAGCCCTTACCCTTGGTGACACCCTGGACGTCGACGATCTGGCCGACTTCAAAGATGTCCGCCTTGACTTCGCCACCCACGGCGAAATCGCCGAGCTGGGCGTCTTCAACGCGGAATTCCCACAGGCCACGGCCCGCTTCCACTTTCGCCTTGGCGAAGTGGCCGGCTTCCGGCTTGTTGACCAGGGCAGYGCGACGCGCACCGACGGTCACCTGCACGGCGCTGTAGCCGTCAGTTTCGACGGTCTTGATCTGCGCGATGCGGTTGGGGGTTGCTTCGATCAGGGTCACCGGGATGGAACGGCCATCTTCGGTGAACACGCGGCTCATGCCAGCCTTGCGG
Organism: Stenotrophomonas sp. 2YAF22; assembly: GCF_052114665.1. Lineage (NCBI taxonomy): Bacteria > Pseudomonadati > Pseudomonadota > Gammaproteobacteria > Lysobacterales > Lysobacteraceae > Stenotrophomonas > Stenotrophomonas sp. 2YAF22. Next base: position 2,403 of record NZ_JBFRFE010000049.1, read on the forward strand.
CCCACGAAGCCCAACGAATACTTCTTCGTCATGGTCGTAGTCCTCAGGTCAGCTTGATCTGAACGTCGACGCCGGCAGCCAGTTCGAGCTTCATCAGCGCGTCCACGGTCTTGTCATTCGGGTCAACGATATCGAGCACGCGCTTGTGCGTGCGGGTCTCGTACTGGTCACGCGCGTCCTTGTCGACGTGCGGGGAGACGAGGATGGTGTAACGCTCGATCTTGGTCGGCAGCGGGATCGGGCCACGCACTTGCGCGCCGGTCCGCTTCGCCGTCTCAACGATCTCGCTGGCCGAACGGTCGATCAGACGATGATCGAACGCTTTCAGCCGGATCCGGATCTTTTGGTCCGCCATGGCGGTAGGTTCCTTCGATAAAAGAGCGACAGACAAAGCCTCTGGGTTGCTTTGCCCCATGAAATCCCTGAATACAGACGGCCCGCATTCCCGCAGGCCGACAAGGTCAATCCGTAGACCCCAAATGCATAGGCAGACCCGTGAAACCGGCCTGCCCAGACGGAGAAGCATAATGGCACGCAAGGCAGCTGTCAACAGTCTCCTGTTGACGCCGCCTGAATGGCATTGACCCTTCCTGGTCTGGGGAACACAAAGCACATCCTGTGCCTACTTTCCCGTTTGATACGCCCCGATGCCCTACCCAGGCAACATCGGGGCGCAGATTCTAACAGATTACTCGAGGATGGTGGCAACCACGCCAGCACCGACGGTACGGCCACCTTCGCGGATTGCGAAGCGCAGGCCGGCRTCCATGGCGACCGGGTTGATCAGGGTGACAACCATCTTGATGTTGTCGCCCGGCATCACCATCTCGACGCCTTCCGGCAGCTCGACCGCACCGGTGATGTCGGTGGTACGGAAGTAGAACTGCGGACGGTAGCCCTTGAAGAACGGGGTGTGACGGCCRCCTTCRTCCTTCGACAGGACGTAGACTTCGGCGTCGAACTTGGTGTGCGGCTTGATCGAACCCGGCTTGGCCAGAACCTGGCCACGCTCGACGTCGTCACGCTTGGTGCCGCGCAGCAGCAGACCGGCGTTGTCGCCTGCCTGRCCCTGGTCCAGCAGCTTGCGGAACATTTCCACGCCGGTCACGGTGGTCTTCTGCACCGGACGGATGCCGACGATTTCGATTTCTTCGCCGACCTTGATCACGCCGCGCTCGATACGACCGGTCACCACGGTGCCGCGGCCCGAGATCGAGAACACGTCTTCGACCGGCATCAGGAATGCCTTGTCGACGTCACGCTCCGGGGTCGGGATCCAGGTGTCCAGCGCCTCGACCAGCTTGATGACGGCCGGCACGCCGATGTCGCTCTGGTCGCCTTCCAGCGCCAGGCGGGCCGAACCCGAGATGATCGGGGTGTCGTCGCCCGGGAAGTCGTACTTGCTCAGCAGCTCGCGGACTTCCATTTCGACCAGTTCCAGCAGCTCGGCATCGTCCACCATGTCGGCCTTGTTCAGGAACACGACGATGTACGGCACGCCGACCTGACGCGACAGCAGGATGTGCTCGCGGGTCTGCGGCATCGGGCCGTCAGCGGCCGAGCACACCAGGATCGCGCCGTCCATCTGGGCAGCACCGGTGATCATGTTCTTGACGTAGTCAGCATGGCCCGGGCAATCGACGTGGGCGTAGTGACGAACGGTGGATTCGTATTCGACGTGCGCGGTCGAGATCGTGATGCCACGTGCCTTTTCTTCCGGCGCGGCGTCGATCGCGGAGTAATCCTTGAACTCGCCACCGAAGCGCTCGGCACCGATCTTGGTCAGTGCGGCGGTCAGCGTGGTCTTGCCGTGRTCGACGTGACCGATGGTGCCGACGTTGACGTGCGGCTTGGTGCGCTCGAACTTACCCTTKGCCATTTCGTTCTACCTTTTAGTTCGTAAGTGGTTTGGAGGACCTGAGCGTTACGCTCAGGCCTTCTTCATGACTTCGTCGGCGATGTTGTTCGGCGCCGGCTCGTAGTGGTCAAATTCCATCGTGAAGGTGGCGCGGCCCTGGGTCTGCGAACGCAGCGAGGTCGCGTAGCCAAACATTTCGCCCAGCGGGATCATCGCGTTGATGATGCTGGCCGAACCGTCACCGGTGGTATCAGAACCCTGCAGAACGCCACGACGACGGCTGACGTCGCCCATCACGTCACCCTGGTAATCCTCCGGGGTCACGATCTCGACCTTCATGATCGGCTCCAGCAGGACCGGCTTGGCCTTGCGGAAGCCTTCCTTGAAGGCCATCGAGGAAGCGAGCTTGAACGCCATTTCCGAGGAGTCGACGTCGTGGTACGAGCCGAACACCAGCTTCACCTTGACGTCCACGACCGGGAAGCCAGCCAGCGGACCGCTGGTGATGGTTTCGCGCAGGCCCTTTTCGATCGACGGGATGAATTCCTTCGGAATCACGCCACCGGTGATGTCATTGATGAACAGGAAGTCGTCCTTGATGCCAGCGGCGATCTTCGGATCTGCACGATCGGCATCGGTGATCGGCGACAGCTCGATCACGACGTGACCGTACTGACCCTTACCACCGGACTGCTTGGCGTGCTTGTAGTCCGACTTCACATCCGACATGGTGATCGTTTCGCGGTAAGCCACCTGCGGCTTGCCGACGTTGGCTTCAACGTTGAACTCGCGCTTCATGCGGTCAACGATGATGTCCAGGTGCAGCTCGCCCATGCCCGAGATGATGGTCTGGCCGGATTCTTCGTCGGTCTTGACGCGGAACGACGGATCTTCCTGCGCCAGACGACCCAGTGCCAGACCCATCTTTTCCTGGTCGGACTTGGTCTTCGGCTCGACGGCCATCGAGATGACCGGCTCCGGGAACACCATGCGCTCGAGGATGATCGGCTGATCCATGGAGCACAGGGTGTCACCCGTGGTGGTGTCCTTCAGGCCCACGGCAGCGGCGATGTCGCCTGCCAGCACTTCCTTGATTTCTTCGCGGTTGTTGGAGTGCATCTGCAGGATACGGCCGATGCGCTCCTTCTTGCCCTTCACCGAGTTCAGCAGCTGGTCGCCTGCATTCAACGTGCCCGAGTAGACACGGAAGAAGGTCAGCGCGCCGACGAACGGATCGGTGATGATCTTGAAGGCCAGGGCCGAGAAGGGAGCCTTGTCGTCAGACTTGCGGCTCATTTCCTTGGTTTCATCGTCAACGTCGGTACCGGTCACGTCCGGCACGTCGATCGGCGACGGCAGCAGCTGGATCACGCCGTCCAGCATGGCCTGCACGCCCTTGTTCTTGAACGCCGAGCCGCAGTACATCGGCACGATGTCGGTCGCCAGGGTGCGCACGCGCAGGGCTTCGATGATCTCGGCTTCGGTCAGCTCATCGCCGCCCAGGTACTTGTCCATCAGCTCTTCGCTGGCTTCGGCAGCCGCTTCGATCATGAAGGTACGGGCTTCGGTTGCTTCAGCCAGCAGGTCGGCCGGCACATCGCTGTACTCGAACTTCATGCCCTGCGAAGCTTCATCCCAATGGATGGCCTTCATCTTCAGCAGATCGACGACGCCCTTGAAGCCTTCCTCAGCGCCGATCGGCAGCTGCATCGGAACGGCCTTGGCACCCAGCTTCGCCTTCAGCTGGCCAACGACCTTGCTGAAGTTGGCACCGGTACGGTCCATCTTGTTGACGAACGCGATGCGCGGCACCTTGTAACGGTTGGCCTGGCGCCACACGGTTTCCGACTGCGGCTGCACGCCACCGACGGCACACAGCACGAAGACGGCACCGTCGAGCACGCGCAGCGAGCGCTCCACTTCGATGGTGAAGTCGACGTGCCCGGGGGTGTCGATGATGTTGAAGCGGTGCTCCGGCAGGGACTTGTCCATGCCCTTCCAGAACGCGGTGGTCGCAGCGGACTGGATCGTGATGCCACGCTCCTGCTCCTGCTCCATCCAGTCCATGGTGGCGGCGCCGTCATGCACTTCACCGATCTTGTGGCTCTTGCCGGTGTAGAACAGGATGCGCTCGGACGTGGTGGTCTTGCCGGCATCGATGTGAGCCATGATGCCGAAATTGCGGTAACGCTCGATGGGAGTGGAACGGGCCACGGGGAGCCTCTCAGATTTCTTGGATTTCGGATGGCCGAACGCCGCCTTTCGGCGGCCTTCGGATTGGCGCAGCCCTTCTGGGGCCGCGAGGCAGCACCGAGATGGTGCTGCCCTGCCTGTTTTACAAGGCCGTCAAACTCACCAGCGGTAGTGGGCGAATGCCTTGTTGGCTTCGGCCATGCGGTGGGTTTCTTCGCGCTTCTTGATGGCGCCGCCACGGTTTTCCGCAGCGTCGATCAGTTCAGCGGCCAGCTTCTTCGGCATGGTGTTCTCACCACGCTTGCGCGCGGAGTCGATCAGCCAACGCATGGCCAGGGCCATCTTGCGCGAGGCGCGCACTTCGACCGGCACCTGATAGGTGGCACCACCGACACGGCGGGACTTGACTTCGACCRACGGAGCCACGTTTTCCAGAGCCTTCTGAACCAGCTCGACGGAATTCGGGTTCTTCTCACCGATCACGTCCATGGCGCCATAGACGATCTTTTCAGCGACCGACTTCTTGCCGCTCAGCATCACCATGTTGATGAAACGGGCGATGGTTTCGCTTCCGTGCTTCGGATCCGGCAGGACTGCGCGCTGCGGCGTATTACCTTTACGAGACATGTGTGCTTTCCCTTAGCTCTTCGGACGCTTGGCGCCGTACTTGGAACGGCCCTGGCGACGCTTGGCAACGCCGGAGGCGTCGAGCGAACCACGAACGGTGTGGTAACGCACACCCGGCAGATCCTTGACGCGACCGCCACGGATCAGGACCACGGAGTGCTCCTGCAGGTTGTGGCCTTCACCGCCGATGTAGGAAATCACTTCTTCCTGGTTGGTCAGGCGAACCTTGGCAACCTTGCGAAGGGCCGAGTTCGGCTTCTTCGGAGTAGTGGTGTAAACGCGCGTGCAGACGCCACGGCGCTGGGGGCACTTTTCGAGAGCCGGCGAGGCGCTCTTATAAGTGGTTGCCTGCCGCGGCTTGCGGACAAGCTGATTGATCGTCGCCATCAGTATGTTCTTCTGAGAGAGGCCGAAAAAACCGGCCATGAATGCGGATATGTGCGAGCAGGCGAAAGACCGGCCTGCTGAGACAGACGATTGTAGCAACCTGGCGAAAACGCGGTCAAATGCGCACACGCCAAGCCAGCCCTGATCCTGGGCCGTTACAGGGGAGCCTTCTCCATGCCCCCCGTTCAGGTTGTCGCCCGACCCATCGCTGGGCCGGGGCGGCATCCTACCTCATCGACGGCGAACAGACCAGCGGCCTGGGCCCTCGAGTGCAGATCCCGCCGAAGCGGGTCCTGCGTGATACGTGTCCGGCACGGAGCCGGACCATGAAGCAGGGACCGGCCGATGGCCGCCCCCTGCCCGATCGAGGTCCGGCCTGAGCCGGACCGGCCGATCAATCCTCGGCCTGCTCGGCGTCGGTCGACTCCACCACCACTTCCGGTGCTGCCACGGCCACGGCGGCTGCAGCTGCCGGGGTGCCGGCCAGGGTCTGCATTTCCGAGTCCGTCAGCCCGCTCGCATTGCGGCGGCGGTTGGCGTGGTAGGTCAGACCGGTACCGGCCGGAATCAGACGGCCGACGATCACGTTTTCCTTCAGGCCGCGCAGGTTGTCCTTGGTGCCGCGGACGGCAGCCTCGGTCAGCACGCGGGTGGTTTCCTGGAAGGAAGCAGCCGAGATGAACGATTCGGTAGCCAGCGATGCCTTGGTGATGCCCAGCAGGACCGGATCGAAGCGAGCAATCAGCTCGTTGCGGGTGGTCAGGCGTGCATTTTCCTCGATGACGCGCTGGCGCTCGACCTGTTCGCCGTTCAGGAACTTGCTGCTGCCCTGATCGGTGATCTCGACCTTGCGCAGCATCTGGCGGGTGATCACCTCGATGTGCTTGTCGTTGATCTTCACGCCCTGCAGGCGGTACACGTCCTGGATTTCCTTGACCAGGTAGGCGGCCAGCGGCTCGACACCCAGCAGACGCAGGATGTCCTGCGGGCTCGGCTCGCCRTCGACGATGGTTTCGCCCTTGGTCACGTGCTCACCTTCGAACACGATGACCTGACGGTACTTCGGAATCAGCTCTTCGTGTTCCGAACCATCGGTGTCCTTGATGATCAGGCGCTGCTTGCCCTTGGTGTCCTTGCCGAAGCTGATGATGCCCGAACGCTCGGCCAGCACCGCCGGATCCTTCGGCTTGCGCGCTTCGAACAGATCGGCCACGCGCGGCAGACCACCGGTGATGTCGCGGGTCTTGGACGCTTCCTGCGGGATCTTGGCAACCACGTCACCCACGCCGACGGCAGCGCCGTCCTGCAGGTTGACGATCGAGCGCGGCGGCAGCAGGTACTGCGCCGGCAGGTCGGTGCCCGGAATCGACAGGTCGTTGCCCTTGCCATCGACGATGCGGACGATCGGGCGCAGATCCTTCGCCTGGGCGCCGCGGCGCTTCGGGTCGGTGATTTCGCGCGACGCCAGGCCGGTCAGCTCATCGGTCTTCTCGATGACGGTAATGCCGTCGACGAAGTCGATGAAGCGGATGAAACCGGCCACTTCCGAAACGATCGGATGGTTATGCGGATCCCAGTTGGCCACGGTCTGGCCAGCCTTGACCGCATCACCGTCCTTGGAGGTGATGGTCGCACCGTACGGCAGCTTGTAACGCTCACGCTCACGGCCGTGCGCATCGAGCACCGACATTTCACCCGAGCGCGACACCGCGACCAGCGAGCCGTTGGCATGGGCAACCGACTTGAGGTTGCTGAACTTGACCGAGCCGGTGGTCTTGACGGTGATGTTGTCGACCGCAGCAGCTCGCGATGCCGCACCACCGATGTGGAACGTACGCATGGTCAGCTGGGTACCCGGCTCACCGATGGACTGCGCGGCGATGACGCCGACCGCTTCACCGATGTTGACCAGGTGGCCACGGGCCAGATCGCGGCCGTAGCAGCGAGCGCAGACGCCGAAGGCCGATTCGCAGGAGATCGTCGAGCGGACCTTGATGGTCTGCACGCTGGCCTCTTCAAGCTTGGCGACCCATGCTTCGTCGAGCAGGGTGTTGCGGGTGACGATCGGATCTTCGTCGTTGCCCGGCAGGAACACGTCCTCGGCAACCACGCGACCCAGCACGCGATCCTTCAACGGCTCGACCACGTCGCCGCCTTCAACGATCGGGGTCATGATCAGGCCTTCGGAGGTACCGCAGTCCACCTCGGTGATCACCACGTCCTGCGCCACGTCGACCAGACGACGGGTCAGGTAACCCGAGTTCGCCGTCTTCAGCGCGGTATCGGCCAGACCCTTACGGGCACCGTGGGTGGAGTTGAAGTACTCCTGCACGTTCAGGCCTTCGCGGAAGTTCGCCTTGATGGGCGTCTCGATGATCGAGCCRTCSGGRCGRGCCATCAGGCCACGCATGCCGGCCAGCTGACGGATCTGCGCCTGGCTGCCTCGTGCACCGGAGTCGGCCATGATGTACAGGGAGTTCATCGACTTCTGGTCGATGGTCTCGCCCTTGGCATTGATGACCTTCTCGGTACCGATGGTGTCCATCATCGCCTTGGCGATGCGCTCATTGGTGCGCGACCAGATGTCGACCACCTTGTTGTAGCGCTCGCCGGCGGTGACCAGACCCGACTGGTACTGCTCCTGGATTTCCAGCACTTCGGCTTCGGCCTCGGTGAGGATGCCCTTCTTCTCGTCCGGGATCAGCATGTCGTCGATGCCGATCGAGACGCCGGCACGGGTCGCGTAGGCGAAGCCGGTGTACATCAGCTTGTCGGCGAACACGACCGTGTCCTTCAGACCCAGCTGGCGGTAGCTGGAGTTGATCAGGCGGCTGATGTTCTTCTTGGTCAGCTCGGTGTTGGCCAGCGCGAACGGCAGGCCTTCCGGCAGGATTTCAGCCAGCAGGGCGCGACCGATGGTGGTATCCACGATCGAGGTCTTGCTCTGCTTGTTGCCCTCCTCGTCGGTCACCACCTCGGTGATGCGGACCTTGACGCGCGCATGCAGTTCCACCACGCGGTTGTCGTAGGCGCGCTTGACTTCGGCGATGTTGGCGAAGGCCATGCCCTCGCCCTTCTTGTTTTCCAGCGAGCGGGTCATGTAGTACAGACCCAGCACGACGTCCTGCGACGGCACGATGATCGGCTCGCCGTTGGCCGGCGACAGGATGTTGTTGGTGGACATCATCAGCGCACGCGCTTCCAGCTGGGCTTCCAGCGAGAGCGGCACGTGGACGGCCATCTGGTCACCGTCGAAGTCGGCGTTGAACGCAGTGCAGACCAGCGGGTGCAGCTGGATGGCCTTGCCTTCGATCAGCACCGGCTCGAACGCCTGGATGCCCAGACGGTGCAGGGTCGGCGCACGGTTCAGCATCACCGGATGTTCGCGGATGACCTCTTCCAGGATGTCCCAGACTTCGGCTTCTTCGCGCTCGACCAGCTTCTTGGCGGCCTTGATGGTGGTGGCCAGGCCACGACGCTGCAGCTTGGCGAAGACGAACGGCTTGAACAGCTCAAGCGCCATCTTCTTCGGCAGGCCGCACTGGTGCAGGCGCAGGTACGGACCGACCACGATGACCGAACGGCCCGAGTAGTCCACGCGCTTGCCGAGCAGGTTCTGACGGAAGCGACCCTGCTTGCCCTTGATCATGTCGGCCAGCGACTTCAGCGGGCGCTTGTTGGTGCCGGTGATGGCACGGCCGCGACGACCGTTGTCCAGCAGCGCATCGACCGATTCCTGCAGCATGCGCTTTTCATTGCGCACGATGATGTCCGGCGCGCTCAGTTCGAGCAGGCGGCGCAGGCGGTTGTTGCGGTTGATGACGCGGCGGTACAGGTCGTTCAGATCGGAGGTCGCGAAGCGGCCACCATCCAGCGGAACCAGCGGACGCAGGTCCGGCGGCAGCACCGGCAGCACGGTCATGACCATCCACTCCGGACGGTTGCCCGATTCCAGGAAGGCTTCGATCAGCTTGATGCGCTTGGTCAGTCGCTTGAGCTTGGTTTCCGAACCGGTGCTGGCGATCTCTTCGCGCAGGCGGGTCATTTCCGACTGCAGGTCGATGGTGCGCAGCAGTTCGTACACGGCCTCGGCGCCCATGGCGGCGTCGAAGTCGTCGCCATGCTCCTGGCGGGCCTGCAGGTACTGTTCTTCGGTCAGCAGCTGGCGGCGCTCCAGGGCGGTCAGGCCCGGCTCGGTCACCACGTAGGCTTCGAAGTACAGCACGCGCTCGATATCGCGCAGGGTCATGTCCAGCATCAGGCCGATGCGCGACGGCAGCGACTTCAGGAACCAGATGTGCGCGACCGGCGAGGCCAGGTCGATGTGGCCCATGCGCTCGCGACGCACCTTGGCCAGGGTCACTTCGGTGCCGCACTTCTCGCAGACCACGCCGCGGTGCTTCATGCGCTTGTACTTGCCGCACAGGCACTCGTAGTCCTTGACCGGTCCGAAGATGGCGGCGCAGAACAGGCCGTCACGTTCCGGCTTGAAGGTACGGTAGTTGATGGTTTCCGGCTTCTTCACTTCGCCGAAGGACCACGAACGGATCAGGTCCGGCGAAGCCAGCGCGATCTTGATCGCGTCGAAGTCCAGCGTCTGGCGCTGCTGGTTGAAGAGGTTGAGCAGGTCTTTCATGGTGTTCTCCAGAAGGAGGAATGCTGTGTCGATGGGCTTTCAGTTGACTGCCAGCGGCGCGGCGGCGGTGGTGAAGGAAATCCGCTCGCTGGCCATCAACATGGAACTGGAAGACAACTGATCCATGCCGGCGCGGCGGCC
>NZ_JBFRFE010000050.1:0-12074 GCF_052114665.1 Stenotrophomonas sp. 2YAF22
GAGCAGTACGTGCAATCGCTGACCCACGAGATGAAAAGCCCGCTTGCGGCGATACGCGGTGCCGCCGAACTGCTGCAGGAGCCGATGGCCGACGCCGACCGTACGCATTTCGCACGCAGCATCGTCGACCAGCAGGAACGGCTGACCGAAACCATCGACAAGCTGCTGGCGCTGGCCGAGGTCGAGCAGCACGGCTGGTTGCAGACCCGTGATCCGATCGCCTTGCCGGTGCTGCTGCAGGAAGCCGCGGCGGCGGCGCAGGTGCGCGCGCAGGCCGCAGGTGTCCAGCTGCATATCGACGAGGTGCCCGACCTGCGCGTGCAGGGCGATGGTTATCTGCTGCGACAGGCGCTGCACAACCTGATCGACAACGCCATTGCGTTCTCGCCACCCGGGGCACAGGTGCAGCTGGATGCCCAACTGGACGGGCAGGGCGTACGCCTGCAGGTTGCCGACCGTGGCGCGGGCATTCCCGATTACGCACGCGAGCGCGTGTTCGAGCGCTTCTATTCGCTGGCCCGACCCGGCACTGGCCGCCGCAGTTCCGGCCTCGGCCTGCCCTTCGTGCAGGAAGTCGTGCGCCTGCATGACGGCCGCGCCAGCCTGCAGCCGCGCGAAGGCGGCGGCACCGTGGCCAGCCTGTGGCTGCCGCTGGCGATACCGGGCCAGCGTCTGCGGCGCTGACTTCACACCCGCTTCAAATTCGCCACAAACCCTGCTCACCGCAGCCGTCCATCCTGCAGTCCTCTCCAACGAGGACGGACGATGAAATCCCTGAAGATGCTGCTGCGGTTCGCCATTGTCGGCGGCCTGATCCTGCTGCTGCTGATCCCGCTGTTCCTGATCCGCAGCGTCATCACCGAGCGCAGCGCCTATCGCGAAGAGGCCTACTCGCGGGTGGCCGAAAGCCGTGCCGGTACCCAGCGCGTGGTCGGGCCGGTGCGCGTGGTGCCATGGTCCAAGCGCGAGCAGGTGGAAGTGGTCGATGCGCAGGGCAACAAGAAGACGGAGCTGCAGACCACCCAGGGTTACTGGTTGCAGCCGCCGGCCACCCTGCAGATCAGTGGCGAGCTGCTGCCCAGCCAGCGCTCGGTCGGCCTGTTCAAGGTGCCGGTATACAGCTGGAATGGCCAGCTCAAGGCGACCTTCAGCGAGGACGACTACCCGGAGCACGATGGCATGACCTATGGCGACGCCTACATTGCGCTGGGCGTGTCCGATGCGCGTGGCCTGGTCGGTACGCCGAACCTGCGGGTTGATGGGCAGCAGGTCAAGCTGCTGCCGGGCGTGGCCGGCGCATCCGCACTGGGCCGTGGGCTGCATGCACCGATTGCCGGCATTGCCCGCACCGGAGGCACCTTGGCGGCCAGCAGCGTGGAACTGGAACTGCAGCTCGATGGCAGCCGCTCGCTGTCGGTGGTGCCGGTGGGCGATGACAACCAGATCGCGCTGCGGTCCAGCTGGCCGCACCCGTCGTTTGCCGGTGCATTCCTGCCGAACGAGCGGCGTGTGGATGCGCAGGGCTTCGATGCACGTTGGGCCGTGTCCTCGCTGGCATCGGACGCACAGCAGCGACTGCGCGAGGGCGATGACCTGGATGCGCAGGCGGTGCAGGTTTCGCTGGTCGACCCGGTCGATACCTATACCCAGGCCGACCGCGCTTCCAAGTACGGCGTGCTGTTCGTGGTGCTGACGTTCGTTGGTTTCATCCTGTTCGAACTGATCAAGTCGCTGCGCATCCACCCGCTGCAGTACCTGATGGTCGGCCTGGCGCTGGCGATCTTCTTCCTGCTGCTGATCAGCCTGTCCGAGCACATCGCCTTCTGGCAGGCCTACCTGGTTTCCGCGCTGGCCTGCATCAGCCTGCAGGCGGTGTACCTGGCCAATGTGCTGGGTCACTGGAAGCGGGGCCTGGGCTTCGCCGCAATGCTGACGGTGCTGTACGGCGCGCTGTATGGGCTGCTGGTCTCGGAAAACAATGCACTGCTGATGGGGTCGCTGCTGCTGTTCGTGATCCTCGCGCTGGCGATGTGGGTGACCCGTCGGGTTGACTGGTACGCCCTGGCCGAGCAGAAGTAAGGAGCACGCCATGGGCTGGCGCCAAGGATTGCAGCAACGGGCACGACAGGGCATTCCCGCGCTGTTGGAGGTGGATGCACTGCTGCAGGCCCATGGGGTACTGGCGGCCTTGCCGGGGGCACGGATCGCGCCCGGCCTGGTCCGCTTCCAGCTGGCCGCCGTCACCTGCGAAGGATTGCACCGGCGCGGGCTGGACTGGTTGCGGGAGGCGCGGCACGGACGCGGCGCGCTCGCCGGCAAGGTGCCCCGTTACCGGCCATGGAAGGCCGGGGCGGCGGCATTGTCGGAGATCGGCATCGACGGGTTGCCGGCAGACTGGCCGGAACATGCGGCGGTGTTTGGTTGCAGCAGCATCGACCAGCGGCACTGGCTGCTGCTGTTGCCCGAACGCGCGCAGCTGTGGCTGGGGTGGAAGGGGTGACAGCGGAAGGCCCATCCACGCATGGCGTGGATCTACGGGGCCTCTGGTGGGCGGACCTTGGTCCGCACCGCTCTTCGGTGGGAAGGCCCATCCACGCGTGGCGTGGATCTACCAGATGCCCATGACCGATGGGACGGGGGCCGGGGCCCCCGGCTGGCTAGACTCGACCGGATGATGATCGAGCCGAAGGGCAGGGGTGCGGCGTGTTGACGTGGAGCGGGCTGAAGTGGGGCGTGCTGGCAGTAGCGCTGGCGATGGGTGGCAATGCGGTGGCGCAGCAGCGCGAGCCGGTGGACTTGGACATGGTCGGCAAGATCCGCCAGCAGGCGTTCCACAAGTCGCAGGTGATGGATACCTTCAGCTACCTCACCGAACGCATCGGGCCGCGCCTGACCAATTCGCCGGCGATGGGGCGTGCCAACGCCTGGACCCGCGGCAAGTTCAGCGAATGGAAGCTGGACAATGTCCATGACGAAGCCTTCGACGAATTCGGCCGTGGCTGGGAATTCACCTCGGCCAGCGTGGAGATGCTGGGCGATCGCGTGCAGCCACTGCATGCGCTGCCCAAGGCGTGGACGCCGGGCACCAACGGCCCGGTCGAGGGCGACCTGCTGCAGGTGGACATCAAGAAGCCCGAGGACATCGAGAAATATCGCGGCAAGCTGCGTGGAAAGATCCTGCTGCTGGGCGAGGCACGCGAATACAAGCGCGGCACCGACGCCGATTCGCACCGGCACGACGCCACCTCGCTGGAAGGCCTGCAGGAATTCACCCTGCCCAAGGACAAGGACGTGGCCGCCGACCGCGCCAAGCGGGTCAAGGAATACCAGGAGAAGCAGGCGCTGGCGGCGAAGGTCAACGCATTCTTCGTTGAAGAAGGCGCGCTGGCCTCGATCAGCATCAGCAGTTGGGACAACGGCATCATCCGCGTGGCCGGTGGCGGCTCGCGCAAGGCCGGCGAAGCGGTCGGCATTCCCGAACTGGCGATGATCGCCGAGCACTTCAATCCGCTGGTACGCGCGCTGGAAGCCAAGCAGAGCGTGCGCCTGCGCGTGGATGTGGCCGCACGCTTCACCGACGAGGCCGACCAGCCCGGCTACAACACCCTGGCCGAGATCCGTGGCAGCAGCAGGCCGGACGAGGTGGTGATGATCGGCGCGCACCTGGATTCCTGGCACAGCGGCACCGGCGCGGCCGACAACGCCGCCGGCGTGGCGGTGATGATGGAGGCCATGCGCATCCTCAAGGCCAGCGGCGCCAAGCCCAAGCGCACCATCCGGGTTGCGCTGTGGAGTGGCGAGGAACAGGGACTGATCGGTTCGCAGGCCTACGTGGCCAAGCACTTCGGTCGATTCCCCGAGCCCACCGACCCGGCGCAGAAAGCGCTGCCGGCCTCGCTGCGCGAACCGACCGGTGCCCTGCAGAAGACCCGCGACTACGGCAAGTTCCAGGTCTACTTCAACATGGACAACGGCTCGGGCCGCTTCCGTGGCATCTACGCACAGGAAAACCTGGCGGCGATGCCGATCTTCGAAGCCTGGCTCGCCCCGTTCCATGACGTGGGTGCAACCACCGTGGCCACCCGCAACACCGGCAGCACCGACCACATCAGCTTCGATCGCATCGGCCTGCCGGGCTTCCAGTTCATCCAGGACAAGCTGGACTATTTCAGCAACGTCCACCACAGCCACCTGGACACCTGGGACCACGCCGAACCGGAAGACCTGAAGCAGGCCGCCGCCATCGTCGCCTCCTTCGCCTACCACGCCGCCATGCGCGAGCAGCCGTTCCCGCGCAAGCCCGAGCCCTGAAAAGGGGACGGAGGGGATCAAGTCGTATTTCCCCTCCGTTGCATCGGCGTTCTCCCGGAAGCGCGGCAATAGCGACTTGACCCCCTCCGCCCCCTTTTTCCGCAGGGGGCGGAGGGCTGGTAAAATCGGGGGATACCCGTTCCTCGAGCCCTCCATGACCTGCCGCACCCGCTTCGCCCCCAGTCCCACCGGCTACCTGCATATCGGTGGCGCCCGCACCGCGCTGTACTGCTGGCTGGAGGCCCGCCATCGTGGCGGCGAGTTCGTGCTGCGCATCGAGGACACCGACCGTGAACGCAGCACCCAGGGCGCGATCGATGCGATCCTGGAGGCGATGGAGTGGCTGGGCCTGGACTACGACGAAGGCCCGTTCTACCAGACCGAGCGCGTCGCCCGGTACAAGGAAGTGGCCGAGCAGCTGATCGCCGACGGCAAGGCGTACTACGCCTACGAGACCCGCGAAGAGCTGGACGCCATGCGCGAGGCCGCGATGGCCAGGCAGGAAAAGCCGCGTTACAACGGCGCTGCCCGCGAGCAGGCCCTGCCGTACAGGGACGACCCGAACCGCGTCATCCGCTTCAAGAACCCGCTTGAAGGCACGGTGGTGTTCGATGATCTGATCAAGGGCCGCATCGAGATCGCCAACAGCGAGCTGGATGACATGGTCATCTTCCGGCCGGACGGCTACCCCACCTACAACTTCGCGGTGGTGGTGGACGACTGGGACATGAAGATCTCCGAAGTCATCCGTGGCGACGACCACATCAACAACACCCCGCGCCAGATCAACCTGTACGAAGGCATCGGCGCACCGGTGCCGAAGTTCGGCCACATGCCGATGATCCTGGACGAGCAGGGCGCCAAGCTGTCCAAGCGCACCGGCGCGGCCGACGTGATGCAGTACAAGGACGCCGGCTACCTGCCTGATGCACTGCTGAGCTACCTGGCCCGGCTGGGCTGGTCGCACGGTGACCAGGAACTGTTCAGCCGCCAGGAACTGATCGACCTGTTCGATGTGAAGGACTGCAATTCCAAGGCCTCGCGCCTGGACATGGCCAAGCTGGGCTGGGTCAACCAGCACTTCCTGAAGACCGAGGAGCCGGCCGCGATCGTGCCGCACCTGGTCTACCAGCTGCAGAAGCTGGGCCTGGATGTGGCCGCTGGCCCGGCGCCGGTGGACGTGGTGATCGCCCTCCGCGAGCGCGTGCAGACCCTGAAGGAAATGGCCGAGAAGGCCGTGGTCTGGTACCAGCCGCTGAACGAATACGATGAAGCGGCCGTGGCCAAGCACTTCAAGGTCGGTGCGGAACTGCCGCTGGGCAAGGCCCGCGAGCTGCTGGCGGCCCTGCCGGAGTGGACCGCCGAAGCCGTTGGCGTGGCCCTGCACGATGCAGCCGCCGCGCTGGAAATGGGCATGGGCAAGGTCGCCCAGCCGCTGCGCGTGGCCATCACCGGCACCCAGGTCAGCCCTGACATTTCCCATACCGTGTACCTGGCCGGCCGCGAGCAGGCCTTGAAACGCATCGATGTGGCCATCACCAAGGTAGCAACGGCCTGAGCCCTGCGGCCCACGCCCGAACTGGAGAACGCGCATGTCCGCCAAAACCGCCTGTACGGCCCCGCACCACCATGTCCACGACGCTTCTGATTTCGTGGCGGTGGTCGAGCGTGTCTCGCGCGAGCGCGGGCTGCGCCTTACCCCCATCCGCGCCAACGTGCTCAAGCTGATCGCCGAGGCCGGCAAGCCGGTCAAGGCCTACGAGCTGCTGGAGTGGGTGCGCAACGGCAAGGGTGTGGGTGCTGACGCCCCGCCCACCGTGTACCGCGCGCTCGACTTCCTCATGGCCAATGGCTTCGTGCACAAGCTGGAATCGGTCAATGCCTTCGTGGCCTGCCACCACCCCAGCAGTGCGGCCCATTCGGTGCCGTTCCTGATCTGCAACAGCTGCCACAGCGCGGTGGAACTGGAAGACCGCGAGATCGTGACCCAGCTGGAAAAGCGGGCCAAGGAGCTCGGCTTCCAACCGCAGGCACAGACATTGGAAGTACACGGACTCTGCGCCCGCTGCGCAGGTTGATGCGAGGGTAGGGCCGGCCGCTGGTCGGCTTCCTCGGGATTGGGGTCAGATCCCTTTGCCAGTGGCAAAGGATCTGACCCCATTTCACAACAATGCAGCCGAGCATGGAGCATGGCTCGACTCCACCGGGCCGGCGCCCTAGTCCATCGGCTTGGTCGCGGTATCCACCCGCACGATCACCGACATGCCCGGCCGCAACCGCGCCGCCAGTTCCTGGTCCCCGTTGATCGAGATACGCACCGGCAGCCGCTGCACCACCTTGGTGAAATTGCCGCTGGCATTGTCCGGGCGCAGCACGCTGAACTCCGATCCGGTGGCCGGCGCGATCTGCTCCACCCGTCCGCGCAGCACCTGGCCCTGGAACGCATCCACCGAGAACGAGGCGGGCTGCCCGATCTTCATCTGCCAGGTCTGGCCTTCCTTGTAGTTGGCCACCACCCACAATGCGTCGGGCACCAGGAACAGCAGCTGCGAACCGGCGGCTACGTACTGTCCCACGCGCACGCTGGCTTCGCTGATCTGCCCGTCGCGCGGCGCATGGATCACCGTATTGGCCAGGTCGATGCGGGCCAGCTCAAGCTGTGCCTGCGCACTTTCCACCTGCGCTTCCAGGCTCTTGCGCGAGACCTGGGTCGAGACCAGGGTTTCTTCGGCGATGCGGATCTGCGCCTGCGACTGCTGCACGCTGGCCTGCGCCGAGGCCTGGCTGGTGCGGAACTTGTCGCGGTCGTTGATCGACACCAGCTGCTGCGCCGCCAGTTCCTCGTAGCGCTTGGCCTCGTTGCGCGAGCGCTGCAGCTCGGCCTGGCCGGCCGACAGCGTGGCCTGCGCTGCAGCGATCTGCGCGCGGTTCTGCGCCTGCGACTGGTCCGAATTGGCCAGGGCCGCGCGCGCGCTGTCCAGCGTGGCCTGCGCCTGCGCCACCCGCTGCGCGTAGATGCGGTCGTCGATGCGCAGCAGCGGCTCGCCCTGCTTCACGTGCTGGAAGTCCTTCACCAGCACGTCGGTCACGTAGCCGTTCACCTGCGGCGCCATCACCGTGATCTGCCCGCGCACGTAGGCGTTGTCGGTCACCATCACGCTGCTGGTGAACGGCCACAGGTGCCAGGCGCGCAGGATCAGCGCGATGCCCAGCAGGGCCACCACCACCATCACCACCACGCTGCGCGAACTCGGCTTGAGGTACTTCGGCGCGGCGGCGGGCGCGGCAGGCGTCGCCGCCGGTGCCGCATCGGTGGGCGGCGGCGGGGTGACGTTCTCGGCAGCGTCGGTGTCGTCTGGACGGGGCGGGACGGGAGGCATGGCGGTGGACTCAGCGCGGTGCCGCGGTCGCAGCCGCAGCGGGGGAGGAAGGATGGCGCTTGCGCCATTGTTTGCGTACGGCGGTACGCAGCGACAGCAGCAGCAACCAGCACAGGAAACCGATTGCCAGCCAGCCGCTCAGGGTGAATACATCGTTGAAGCCTCGCACGTTGGCTTCGCGGCGGGTGGTCTGCGCCAGCTGCGCGCTGCCCTGGGCACTGCGCAGCACCGGGTCGGTGATCTGCGCTGCGTACAGCTGCTGCTGGATGCGCAGGCGCTGTGCCACCACCGGGTCGGCTGGATCAAGCTGGCTGGTCAGCGCGCTGGAATACAGCTGCTCGCGATGCAGCTGGAATGTTCCCAGCACGGCCGAGCCGGCCAGTCCGCCCAGCGTCTGCGTGATCGACAATGTCACCAGGAAGGTGATCATGTGGTCCACGCCTTGTTTCAACGCGGCGGAAATGCCGAGCATGATCAGCGGGCCCATGAACATGCCGGCGCCCACCGACGCCAGGAACTGGCTGATGTAGAAGTCGTGCGGGCGATCCAGGCTGGTGCGGTGCTGGTCGAAGAACGCGGCGGCACCCAGCAGCAGGATCGCCATCAGCAACTGCGCAATCAGGCGCTTCGGGCCGAAGGTCAGTGACGCACCGGCGATGCCGGTGACCACCCCGGCCAGGATCACTACGAACAGCGGCCGCATCTGGTCCGGCCCCATGCCCAGGGTGCGCATCAGGTTGACCACGCCGTAGGACTGTTCAGTGGTCAGGAAGCGGATCAGGAAGGCGCCGACGATGAAGTGCATCACCGGCAGGGTCGACAGCCAACGGATCTGCAGCAGCGGGTTGCGCCGGTAGTGTTCGATGATCAGTGCGGTGGTGGTCAGCACGATGGAGGCGATCAGCGCCCAGCCCAGCCACGGCGTGTTCAACCACCAGCGCGTGTAGCCCTGGGCCAGCACCACCACCAGCAGGGCGACGGCAGGCGCGAGCAGGGCGAAGGTGAGGAAATCCAGCGGTTCGAAGGCCTTGACCTGGATGCCCGGCGGCAGCTTCAGCACGACCACGGCGGCAAACGCGCACAGCGCCAGCCCCGCTTCGAACGAATACAGCTGGTGCCATTGGCCGGTATCGACCAGGCCGGGCGAGACGATCCAGGCAATCGGCACCGCCAGCTGCGACAGGCCGACGCCGATCACCAGCAGGTTGCCGGTGAATCGCCGTGGCAGCGCCTGCAGCATGTACAGCGTCCCCAGCGTCGAGCAGGCCGCGCCGGCGAAACCGCTGGCGGCGCGGGTCAGCATGGTGGTCTCGAAACTGCCGACGAACAGGTGCAGCACCGCCAGCGCCGCGTACAGCCCCAGGCCGATCTCGGCAAACAGGCGGATGCCGTATTGCTGGCGGAACTTGAAGGCCAGCAGGTTGGCGGTCACGTTGACCATGGCGTAGGCAGCCACCAGCCAGCTGCCCTGAGTGGGAGTGAGTGCCAGTTGCCCCTGCAGGAAGGGCAGGTTGGCCGTTACCAGCGCGTTGCCAAGGCCACCGGTGACGGCCACCAGCAACGACACCAGTGCATAGGCTGCACGCCGATAGGGCGGGTGCCAGGGCATCGATGCCGAACCGGGCATGGTCGGCTTCTCGTGCTCCTCCCAATCCGGAACCGGCTTGAGGTACGGCTGCACCATCAGCGTTCCCCGTTGGCTGCTCCCTGGAGTCCCCCGCGCAGCAGCTGCAGGGCACGCCCGGCCAGCTGGGCGCGCTCATCGCGGGTCTTGCCGCGCAGGGCCGCCCCCAGCATGCCCGAGATCAGTGAAATATCCGTCTTCTCCAGGTCGGGCCGGCACAGGCCAGCGGCCTTGGCGCGGGCGATGGGGGCTTCCAGCAGGTCGCGCACGGTCTCGCGTGCGGTGCGCATGGCCGGCACGTCCGAATCGACCGCGCGCCAGTAATCGGCCAGTGCCGGCGAATCGACGATGCGCTGGGCCATACCCTCGAACACTTCGAACAGGGCGTCGTCGCGGTCGCCAAGCTGCTCGACCTGGCGGCGGATGCGGTCGACCGTGCGCTGCAGCAGCGCCTGGATCAGCGCGGTGCGGTCAGGAAAATTCCGATACAGGGTGGCGCGGCCGACTTCGGCACGCTCGACCACCAGGTCCAGCGGCGCGGTAACRCCGTGTTGGCCGAACACATGGTCGGCAGCATCGAGGATGAGGGCTCGGCGGGCAGCGGCATCGGCGCGTTGGGTGGTCATGGCTTCATTTTCGGACACAAATGTCCGGATGGCGAGAGACGAATGGCGACGGGATTGTCCGCTTGTTGTCGTACGCACATCTTTGTGACGGATGCGTGAGGGTCGATCGAGGTCATCAAAAAAGACGGGGGGCCAACCTGGCCCCCCGGGAGAGAACGACAGCATGCCGCCGTCAAAGTCAGTAAATCCACACCACGCGCGGATGCACTTCAGTAGATCCACGCCATGCGTGGATGCCTCATCAGAAGAACGCGCGGATCCCGAAGGCGACACCACGACCCGGCAGCGGCGAGTAATCCTTCAGCAGCGAGGTATGCGGACGCACTTCGCGGTTGGTCAGGTTGCTGCCATCCAGGAACAACTCGTAGCTGTTGCTGTCGCTGCGGTCCCAGCGGTAGGCCAGGTGCGCATCGACCAGGGTGTAGCCGTTGCTCGGCTCCTCGTTCTGCGCAACGTCCTTCTGCCGGCTGTAACGCACCGCGCCCACCGAGGCACGCCAGCCATCCTTCGCCCAGCGCAGGTCGGCGCCGACACGGGCCGGGGCGATGCGCGGCAGGTAACCGGTGTTGGCCAGTTCCACGCTGTAGTTGTGGTTGTGGTCGCCGTGCGGCACGGCGATGTCGAGGGTGCGGCTGCCGTTGCCGTCCAGCTTGGCCTGTACGTAGTCGCCGAACACGCGCAGGTCCCAATCGCCGGCGCCGCCTTCGAACAGGTGCACCAGCGCTTCGGCCTCGGCGCCCTTGAACACCGCGTCCTGCTGGGTCCAGCTGCGCACCGGCAGGCTTTCGGTGATGCCGGTGTCGGCCAGGTAGATGAAGTCCTTGAACCTGGTCTGGTAGATCGCGGCAGAGAAGTCCAGGCGCTCGCTGTGGGTGTGGATGCCCAGTTCAATGCGTTGGCCGCGCTCGGTCTTCAGGTTGGCATCACCGATTTCCAGCGAACGGGTGGCGATGTGCGCACCCGCGGCGTACAGCTCCTCATTGGTCGGTGCACGCTCGGAGCTGTCCACGCCGATGCGCAGGTCGACCGCATCGTTGAGCTTCCAGATACCGGCGGCCGACAGGTTGGTCGCGTCGAACTTGCGGCGGCGGTAATCGCCGGTGGGGTCCAGCTTGACCTGGTCGTGGCGACCGCCCAGTTCCAGCTTGAACGGGCCGAACTGCTTTTCCTGCAGAACGAACAGGCCGATGTTCTTGGTTCCGGTATCGGGCACGAACGCTTCTTCGCCCTTGGCGCCGAAATCGCTGTTGCCGAACTGCAGGCCGAAGGCGCCGTCCCAGCCGCCGATCTGCTGCTGCACCGCTTCCAGGCGGCCTTCGATGCCGCGGTTGGTGAAGCGGGTGGACGGCGTGCCGGCTTCCAGCTCCACGTGTTCGTAGTCGGTGTAGGCCACGCGCGCGTTGACGTTCTTCAGGAACGATACCGGGTTGTAGGTGCCGGCCTTGGTCTCGAAGCGGTTCTGCACCATGTCGATGCGCACGTCGTGCTCTTCACCTTCCTCCTCCTCGCCATGGTCGTGGTCGTGACCATGGTCGTGGCCATCGCCGTCAGCATGCACGTGGGCGCCGTTGGGGATGCCGTAGTTGGTGCGGTAGGTGCTGGCCGAGGCGCCGAAGTAGCCGCCTTCGCCCAGCCAGGTGGCGCCGACGCCACCGGCGCGAGTGCGGATGGAACTGTTGTCCAGGCGGCCGCGACGCGGCTCTTCACCTTCCTCGCCCGCGTGGTCGTGGTCATCGTGGTGGTCTTCCAGGCCGTCGATCACCGCGTAGCCGGGAATGCGGAAATCATCGCCATTGCGCACCAGGCCATCCACGTGCAGCACGACATTGCCGCTCACGCCGTCCAGGCGGAACATGCCGCTGCGTTCGTCGTTGACCGAATTGCCACGCAGCTCGGCGCGGCCGCTGAGCGGACGGTCCGGCAGTTCGCGCGCAATGCGTCCATCGACCACGTTCACCGCGCCGCCGATCGCGCCGCTGCCGAACAGCAGCGTCGCAGGGCCTTTCAGTACTTCGATCTGGTCGGCCAGGAACGGCTCGATGCTGGTGGCATGGTCGGCGCTGACGGTAGAGGCGTCCATGTTGCCCATGCCGTTGGACAGCACGGCCACGCGCGGGCCTTCCTGGCCACGGA
>NZ_JBFRFE010000051.1:0-12049 GCF_052114665.1 Stenotrophomonas sp. 2YAF22
GGCTTTCATGGTGGCTCCAGGGCAGGGCGGGTGCGCGGAGCATTCGCCCGTCGCTGCAAAGCCGGCGTGAAGGTGCCTGGAGCGGGTGGAGCACTTCCTTTCGAAAGCGCTCCGCCCCGGTCGATCTCAGCCCACGCGGGTACCGAAGATGCGGTCGCCGGCATCACCCAGGCCCGGCAGGATGTAACCCTTGTCGTTGAGCTGCGCATCGATCGCGGCGGTGTAGATCTCCACGTCCGGGTGCACGGCCTTGACCGCTTCGATGCCCTCCGGCGCGGCAACCAGGAAGATGCCCTTGATCCGGCGTGCGCCGGCACGCTTGAGCATGTCGATGGTGGCGATCAGGGTGCCGCCGGTGGCCAGCATCGGGTCGAGGATCAGCGCGTCGCGCTCTTCCAGGCGGCCGGTCAGGCGCTCGAAGTAGGGCACCGGCTGCAGGGTTTCCTCATCGCGCTGCAGGCCGACCACGCTGACACGGGCGGCCGGGATCAGCGACAGCACGCCGCTGAGCATGCCCAGGCCGGCGCRCAGGATCGGCACCACGGTGATCTTGGCGCCGGCGATGCGCTGCACGGTGACCGGGCCGGACCAGCCAGGCAGGGTGTGCGGCTCGGTTTCCAGGTCGGCGGTGGCCTCGTAGGCCAGCAGCGTGCCCAGTTCGTTGGCCAGTTCGCGGAAATCCTTGGTGCTGAGCGCGGCGTTGCGCATCAGGCCGATCTTGTGCTGCACCAGCGGGTGGCGCACTTCGACGATCTTCATGGGAGGGTCTGGCAGAAGGGGAGGCCCCCATTTTAAGCGGAATGCGCGGTGGTGCCGAGCCGGGTCCGGCAGGCCAGGCTCCACCGGTGTCATGCCCATGCAACCTGCCGGACATACCGTGCTGACCCAATCTTTACACCGTTGGGGATAGCTGTGCAGAAGAAGAACACGTTGGGCCTGGCAATCAGCCTCTCGCTGCTGGTGACGGCCAGCCCGTCAGTGCTGGCGGCCGAAAACGCTGCCGCTGCCGTGGCAGGGGGTGTCGCCGCAGCGACCGATCTGGACCGCATCGAAGTGCGCGCGCAGCTGGAATCGCAGGTACGCGCCGTCGACCTGAAGCGCAGCAGCGATGCCATCGAAGACGCCGTGTCCTCCGACGCGCTGGGCCAGTACCCGGACAAGAACGTGGCCGAGTCGCTGCAGCGCCTGCCGGGCATCAGCGTGACCCGCGACCAGGGTGAAGGCCGGTTCGTGGTGGTGCGTGGCCTGGATGCCAACCTCAACAGCGTCAGCGTCGACGGCATCGCCATCGGCACCCCGGAAGATTCCAGCCGCGCGGCGCCGCTGGATGTGATTCCGTCCGATTCGACCGAGCGCCTGCGCGTGGTCAAGTCGCCGACCCCGGACATGCCGGGCGACGCCATCGGTGGCGCGATCCTGGTTGAATCGGCCTCGGCCTTCGATCGTGACGGCCGCAGCCTGCGCGGCAAGATCGAAGCCAGCCACCAGCAGCTGTCCGGCGAAACCAGCCCGAAGGCGGCCTTCAATTACAGCGAAGTGTTCAACGACACCTTCGGCGTGGCGCTGGGCGTGAACTACCAGAAGCGCACGTTCGAATCCGACAACACCGAAGTGGAGTACGACGGCGAAGACGATCCCGCACCGGGCGATGTCACCGCGATCAACCTGCAGCACCGCAAGTACGAAATCGAACGCAAGCGCATCGGCGCCAACCTCAACCTGGACTGGCGCCCGAACGAGGACAGCAAGTACTACCTGCGTGCGCTGTACAGCCAGTTCGATGATGCCGAAACCCGCCAGCGCGTGATCTTCAACTTCGATGACGCGAAGATGGTGAAGACCGGTACCGACCAGTACCGGTTGGAGGGCATGCCGAAGGATTCCATCGACAAGCGCATGCGCTACCGCACCAAGGAAGAGAACACCTTTGCGGCCAGCCTGGGCGGCGAGAACACGCTGACCAACGCCGTGGTCGATTACAAGGTTGGTTTCACCCGCACCGAAGAGCGGGTGAACGATGAAATGGAGGCGCGCTTCAAGCTCAACGGCAAGGCCTTCAACGGTACGCTGGACCAGAGCAGTCGAATGCCCAGCTACAGCTTCGACAATCCGCAGTGGCTGGACAACGCGAACTACGCGTTCGACCGCTTCGTGATTTCACCCAAGCAGGTGGACGACAAGGAGCACAGCGCCCAGGTCAACGTGCGCTTCGACGGCGACAGCAGCAGCATCAAGTTCGGCCTGCTGGGGCGCTGGCGCGACCGCGACGTCAACGTAGACGAAAGCGAACTGCGCGTCGGCCCGAAGGTTGCCCTGTCCAGCTGGACCACCGGCTCCCCGGATCACCGCCACGGCACCCTGGGTGACGGCATGGATTCGGACGCGATGCGCGCGTACTGGGCGGCCAACCGTGGCCAGTTCAGTGCCCGGCCGCAGGATGTCGGCGCCAACGCGATGACCTCGCTGGAAGAGGACTACACCGCCAGTGAAGACATCTTCGCCAGCTACGCCATGGGGACCTGGGATGTCGGTGCGCTGCGCATCATCGGTGGCGTGCGTGTGGAGAACACGCGCTTCAGGGCCGAAGGCAACCAGGTCGATGTGGCGGCCAACGGCCGCAGCTACACCGTAACCCCGCGCGTGGCCAACAGCAGCTACACCAACGTACTGCCGGGCCTGCACCTGCGCTACGACGTAGCCGATGACTGGGTGCTGCGCGCGTCGGCCAACAAGACCGTTTCGCGCCCGTCCTTCGGCGATATCTCGCCGCGCGTCGGCTACAGCCGCGGCGACGAGGAAGTGCGCCTGGGCAATCCTGAGCTGGACCCGTACGAGTCGAAGAACATCGACCTGTYGGTGGAGAAGTACCTCGGCAGCACCGGCATCGTTTCGCTCGGTCTTTTCCACAAGTCCATCGACGGCTACATCGTCGAGACGGTGCGCACCAATGATCCGGCCTACGGTGGTTTCGACGTGACCCAGCCGATCAATGGCCGCAAAGCCACCGTGCGTGGTGCGGAGCTGAACTGGCAGCAGCAGCTGGCCTTCCTGCCCGCCGGCCTGGACGGCCTGCTGGTGGGCGCCAGCGGCACCTGGCTGGATACCGGATTCGACGCTGGCATCGAGGATCGCGCCGGTGAGGATTTCACCCTGCCGCGTGCCTCCAAGCACGTGTACAGCGCCCACATCGGCTATGAAAAGTACGGCCTCAGCACCCGTCTGGCGGCGGTGTACCGCAGCGAGTACCTGGACAGCATCGGCAAGGGCCGTGCGTTCGACATCTACGTGGCGCCCAACACCCAGCTCGACTTCTCGCTGGACTACAAGTTCAACGCGAACGTGAGCGTGTACTTTGAAGCGCAGAACCTGCTGGACAAGCCGTTGGAGCTGTACCAGGGCACGCGCTCGCGCACCCTGCAGATGGAGGAATATGGCCGCACCTACGCCGTCGGCCTGAAGGTGGCGCTGTGATGGCGCGTTGCATCACCCTGATGGCGGCCTCGCTGGCAGCCGTTCTTGCCGCCGGCTGCACGCCGGCCGCGGACAAAGCGCCGGCAGCGGCTGCAGCGACCGGCGCTGTGGCACCGGTCGAGCGCAACGTGGCGACCATCGCCGAGGCCTTCCTGACCCCGATGACCCCGGCCGACAACATCGATTCGCCCGCGTCCTGGCAGGCGCCGGATGGCAAGACCTGGCTGATCGCCACGGCCAAGGCCACCGACAAGCTGGTGGTCTACGACGGCAGCAACGGCCAGCACCTGCGCGACGTCGGCAGCACCGGCACCGGCCTGGGCCAGTTCGATCGTCCCAACGGCATCGCGGTGATCGATGACCTGCTGTGGATCGTCGAGCGCGACAACCACCGTGTGCAGGTGCTTTCGCTGCCGGACTTCACTCCGTTGGCCACCTTCGGTGCCGACGATCTGCGCAAGCCCTACGGCCTGTGGGTGGACCGCCGTGCCGATGGCTACAGCGTCTACGTCACCGACTCCTGGGACAACGGCGAGGACGCACAGGGCAAGGACATCCTGCCGCCGCTGGCTGAGCTGGACAAGCGCGTGCGCCAGTACCACGTGTCCCGCGATGGCACGAAGGTGCAGGCAACACTGTCGGCCAGCATCGGTGATACCAGCGAAGCCGGCGCGTTGCGTGTGGTCGAATCGATCTGGGGGGATCCGGCCAATGATCGCCTGCTGATCGCCGAAGAGGACGAAAGCTACGCCAGCGAATTCAAGGTCTACACCCTGGCCGGGCGCTTCACCGGCACCACCTTCGGTCGCGACGTGTTCAAGGCGCAGGCCGAAGGCGTGATGCTGCGCACCTGCGGCAAGGACGGCTGGTGGATCACCACCGAGCAGGGCAAGCAGCGCAGCGTGTTCCATCTGTTCGACCGCCATACGCTGAAGCCGGTGGGTGCGTTCCAGGGCAATACCGTGGCCAACACCGATGGCATCTGGATGATGCAGCAGCCGACGCCACGGTTCCCGCACGGTGCCCTGTATGCGGTGCACGATGACCAGGGTGTGGTGGCCTTCGACTGGGAGAGCATCGCCAAGCAGTTGGCCCTGCCGCTGGAGTGTGGCTCGTGAGCGCGCGTTTGGTGCGCCTGCTTGCGATCGGGCTGCTGCTGGCATTGCCATCGATGGCGATGGCTGCGGCCGAGCCCAATACGCAGGTGCCGTCGGGCAGCCGCTACTACGCGGCCACACCGGTGCCGGACCGCATCGTTGCCTCTCCATCGGTCGACCCCAGCCACGGCTTCGCAGTGGCCTGGCGCACCGATGGCAGCGTGCAGTCGCCGCTGCTGGAAATCGCACGGGCCGACGATTCGCCGGCCATCGAGGGCATCGTCCAGGTGCGCGCGAAGACCCAGGTGCTGCAGACCGAGAACGGCCTGTCGCATCATCATCGCGCCGACATCGATGGTTTGCAGCCGGACACCCTGTATGTCTACCGCGTACAGGGCAATGGCAGCTGGAGCGCGTGGAACCAGCTGCGTACGCTGGCCGCTGCCGACCAGCCGCTGACCCTGCTGTATTTCGGCGATACCCAGAACAAGAACGTCAGCCATGTAAGCCGCGTGGTGCGGGCTGCACAGAAGGCCGCGCCGGATGCACGGATCAGCCTGTTTGCCGGCGACCTGGTCAGCGGTGGCGACAACATGGACGACAGCGAATGGGGCGAATGGTTTGCCGCCACCAACTGGCTTGCACAGGAGACGCTGGTGGCGCCGGCGATCGGCAACCACGAGTACTTCGAGGAATTCGAGGACACGCCACAGGAGCGCCGTGTGCTGGGCCGCCATTGGCCGGTGACCTTCGCCCTGCCGGGCAACGGTGCCAGCGCGGCGGCGGGTACCAGCTACTGGTTCGACGCACAGGGCGTGCGCGTGGCCGTGGTCGATGGCACTTCGGCGCTGGATCTCGGTACCGCCAAGGCGCAGGCACAGTGGTTGGACAAGGTGTTGTCCGGCAACCGGCAGCCGTGGACGATCGTTCTGCTGCACCAGCCGTTCTATTCGCCGCGCGAGGGCCGCGAGAATGCTGCCCTGCGCAAGGTGCTGCTGCCGGTGGTGCGCCGCCACAAGGTGGATCTGGTATTGCAGGGGCATGACCACACCTATGGCCGTCGCGGCGAAGGGCAGGCGGCAACGCCGCAGTACGTGGTGACCGTAGCCGGGCCGAAGCAGTACCGCCTGTCGGACGAAGCACGCACGACGATGGACCCTGTGGGCGAAGACACCCAGCTGTTCCAGGTGTTGCGCATCGATCCGCAGCGCCTTCGCTACGAGGCCCGCACGGTGACCGGGCGCCTGTACGACGCCTTCGAGCTGAAGCGCGATGGCGGTGGCAGCAAGCAACGGGTGGAGCAGCAGGAGGGACGGATCGCGCCGCGTGACTGCGCGCGTGCGCAGACCGCCAAGGGCCGCACCGACCGGTGCTGGGAGTGAGGGCAGACCGATGAGCACGCGCCCGCGCCTCGTTCCCGTGGCCGCCATTGCCGTTGCCCTGCTGCTGGTAGTGGGCGCGGTGGCTGCTGCCGATACCGTACTGCACCCGTTCCTGGCCGCTCAGCCGGAGCAGGTGCCGCAGGAAAGAACGACGGACGGGTGATCAGCGAAGCGATGCAGCAG
Organism: Stenotrophomonas sp. 2YAF22; assembly: GCF_052114665.1. Lineage (NCBI taxonomy): Bacteria > Pseudomonadati > Pseudomonadota > Gammaproteobacteria > Lysobacterales > Lysobacteraceae > Stenotrophomonas > Stenotrophomonas sp. 2YAF22. Next base: position 6,134 of record NZ_JBFRFE010000051.1, read on the forward strand.
TCCAAAAGTGGATCCATGCCACGCGTGGATTGAAGCTTTCCGTGCACCATCCGCGCATGGCGTGGCTCTACTGCATTGCGTCCAGGAACAGTTCTGCTTCATCCGTGCTGCCCAGCACCACAGCGACAGCGCGCAGCGCCGCTTCGCGATGAACCGGACGGATCCCGCCATCATCGTCATCGCTGTACAGATCCTCATCGGCCTCGAGGTAAACGCTGCCGGCCGCCGCCAGTGCGGCCATCAGGGTCGGTACGTCGGCGACGAACCCGTCGGCGTCCCAGTGGCCCGCGCCATGACGGGCGAACAGAACGCGGCCATCGTCGATGTCGAGGATGAGAGGGTCGGCGCCACGGTCGGCGATCACCAGCCAGTGCGCTGGCCAGTCGCTGATCGGTTCGCCATCGATGCCGTTCCAGCGATAGCCTGCCTGGTAGGCCCACAGGCGCTGCAAGGGCGGTATCCACACCTCAAGGCCTGGAATGGTGATGCCGCTGGGCCCTTTGGCAGGATTGAATACCTCACCGAACGGGCCGACGCGTGCATAGAATCTGGCCAGCACGTCCGGCAGCGGGAACGGCCCCTGCCACGCGTCGGCGGATTGCGGTTGCAGGGGGCCGAAGCGGGCAAACGTGGCGCGAAGATCATCCATGACGTGGGCCGGGCGGAAGCGGAAGAGCGCGCAGCCTAGCAGAGCCGGTCGCACGCATTGCCTTCACCGTCACTGGCTATCATGGCCGCCCAGCAACTGAGAGGCAGTGCACGTGTCGGTAGCGTTGGTATGGTTCCGTCGGGATCTGCGGTTGCAGGACAATCCGGCGCTGCAGGCGGCGCTGGAAGCTGGCCACGATGTGGTGCCGGTGTACATCCACGCGCCGCATGAAGAGGGCGAGTGGGCGCCGGGCGCGGCCTCCAATGCATGGCGCCATCGTTCGCTGGCAGCGCTGGACGCCGACCTGCGTGCACGGGGTTCATCGCTGGTGCTGCGTGCCGGTGACAGCCTGCCGGCCCTGCAGGCGTTGATCGAGCAGACCGGCGCTGAAGCGGTGTACTGGAACCGCAAGTACGAACCGGCGACGCAACCGCGCGATGCCGCCATCAAACGCACGCTGCGCGAGCAGGGCATCGATGCGCAGAGCTGCAACGGCAGCCTGCTGTTCGAGCCCTGGGACATCGCCACCCAGCAGGGGCAGCCCTACAAGGTATTCACTCCGTACTGGCGCAACGTACTCAGCCACTGGCGTTTGCCCGCCTTGCAGGCTGCACYGGAGACGCTGCCGGCGCACACGGTCGACAGCCTCGCGCTGGATACGCTGCAACTGGCGCTCACGCTGGACTGGGATACCGGGTTCTGGGAACTCTGGCAGCCGGGCGAGACCGGTGCGCTCGAGGCGTTGTCCGTGTTCGAGGATGGTGCGCTGCGCGGCTATCGCGAGCAGCGCGACCTGCCGGATCGGGTCGGTACCTCGCGGCTGTCGCCGCACCTGCATTTCGGCGAAATCGCGCCGTGGCGCATCGCCCACGCGCTGGAAGGCCTGCGCAATGCCGGCACCGATGCCGACATCGACGGCTACCTGCGCCAGCTCGGTTGGCGTGATTTCGCCTACCACCTGCTGCACCATTTCCCGAAGACGCCCACCGACAACCTCAATCCACGCTTCGATCGCTTCCCTTGGTCCAACCCCAGTGCTGCCCAGCTGCACGACTGGCAGCGCGGCAACACCGGTGTGCCCATCGTTGATGCTGGCCTGCGCGAGCTCTGGCATACCGGCTACATGCACAACCGGGTGCGGATGATCGTTGCCAGCTACCTGTGCAAGCACCTGCGTGCGCATTGGCTGCACGGCGCGCGCTGGTTCTGGGACACGCTGGTGGATGCGGACCTGGCCAACAACACGATGGGGTGGCAGTGGGTGGCCGGCACCGGTGCCGACGCGGCTCCCTATTTCCGGGTATTCAATCCGGTTACACAGGCCGAGAAATTCGATCCACAGGCGCGCTACATCAGTCGCTGGGTGCCTGAGCTGGTGGCGCTGCCGGTGAAGGCACGGTTCGCTCCATGGCAGCACCCGCAGCTGTTGGCCGAACTCTCGCCCGGCTACCCGCGCACGCCGCTGGTGGACCTGGCGGCTGGCCGGGATGCCGCTCTGGCCGCCTACCGTCAGTCGGCGGCGGGGTAAAGCGCTGGCTGAGCGGTCCAGACAGCTAGCTGAACACGTCCCTGTCGACCGGTGTGATCATCATCCCGACATCGCGTCCGGCTGTTTATCCTCGTTGCCGCCCGCAAGCCGCCGGCCCGACCGGAAACCAAGGAGAACACCATGATCCGCAACACCACCCGCAACGTCGCACTGGCCCTGATGAGTGCGGCCGTCCTGTCGGCCTGCGCCACCGGCGGCTCCTATGTGCAGAGTGATCCGTACGGCAACCCGACCGAGCAGCAGAACCGCACCGGCCGCAATGCCCTGATCGGTACTGCCATCGGCGTGGCCGCGGGCCTGCTGACCGGCGACAGCGCGACCGAACGTCGCCAGCATGCGCTGATCGGCGCGGGCATCGGTGCACTCAGTGGCGCCGCGGTGGGTCAGTACCAGGATCGCCAGGAGCGCGCGCTGCGCGAGCGCACCGCCAACACCGGCATCGATGTCGAGCGCCAGGGCGACAACATCATGCTGAACCTGCCCGACGGCATTACCTTCGACTTCGGCAAGTCGGCACTGAAGCCGCAGTTCTACGGCTCGCTCAATGGCGTTGCCGGCACCCTGCGCGATTACAACCAGACCATGATCGAAGTGGTCGGCCACACCGACAGCATCGGCAGCGACGCGGTCAACAACCGTCTGTCCAAGGAGCGTGCTGATTCGGTGGCGCAGTACCTGATCGGCCAAGGCGTGCAGAGCGTCCGAATCGAGACCCTGGGCGCGGGCAAGTCCTATCCGATCGCTGACAACAGCACCGATGCCGGCCGTGCCAAGAACCGTCGCGTCGAGATCCGCGTGATTCCTCTCAAACAATAACGCGCAGCGTTATCGCTGTTCCGGCGCAGCCGGAACGAAAATGCCGCCCTTGCAGGCGGCATTTTCTGTAGGTGCCGAGCTTGCTCGGCACGCCGATAGCCCATGTGGAGAGCCGTGCCGACCAAGGTCGGCATCTACCGGAGGCGATCCAGGAGCAGGGTACAGGCGGCATCGCTGCAGCTTACGCCGCCGAAGCAGCCACCTTCTCCAGGATCCGCTTGCCGCTGCTCGCCAGCGCCGCTTCTTCCTGTTCCTGCTGCTGCCGCGCCAGCTTCGCACCGGGGCACTGCGCCAGCATGTAGTTGGCATCGAAGTTGAGCTTCTCCACCAGGAAATCGACGAACGCGCGCACCTTCGGCGAGACCAGCCGGCCACCGGCGAACACCGCGTTGAAATCCACTTCCGGCCCGGTCCAGCCGGCCAGCACGCGGCGCACCATGCCCGACTCGACGAACGGCTTGGCCATCACGTCGCCGGTCAGCAGCAGACCTTCGCCGCACACCAGCGCGCCATTCAGCGCAGACATGTCGTTGGCCGTCATCAGCGGYGTCACCGGGAAGTCGCGCAGCTCGCCACCGTTCTCGCCCAGCTGCCAGGTAAAGCGCGGCGAATTGCCGGTGTGGTACGGCTTGCGCATGGCCAGGATGCGGTGGAACTGCAGCTCTTCCGGATGCAGCGGCTCGCCGTAGCGCTCGATGTAGGCCGGGCTGGCGAACACCTGCGTGCGCAGGCTGCCGAGCTTGCGCGCCACCAGGTTGGAATCGGGCAGGGCACCCACGCGCAGGGCAAGATCGGCCTCACCGGCGATCAGGTCCAGCTTCTCGTTGCCCATGTGCATGTCCAGGCGGATCTCCGGGTACTGCGCATGGAACTGGCCCAGCAGCGGTGCGATCCAGGTGATGCCGATCGAATAGGGCACGGTGAAGCGCAACCAGCCGCGTGGACCGGACTGCAGCTGGCTGACCGCGCTTTCGGCTTCTTCAAGTTCGCGCGCGATGCGCTGGCAATGCTCGTGATAGATCGAGCCGGCTTCGGTGAGGCCGAGGCGGCGCGTGGTCCGGTGCAGCAGGCGCGCACCGAGGCGCGTTTCCAGTTCCTGCACCTTGCGGCTGACCGTGGTCTTGGGCAGGCCGAGCGATTTTGCAGCGGCGATGAAGCTGCCTTGCTCGACCACTTTGACGAAGATCAGCGTCTCGTTGAGATCGTGGGACATGGTCAGGAATCCTGGACGTCGGGGATGGGGCAATCGTGACAGAACGATTGGACCGGGGACGGGATGATTATTCCCCTTAATCAGGACTAATCAAGTAGGGGTTTGAGGTCTATCGTGGCGCCATTCGCTAATTGGAGCCCGTCCGCCATGAGCCTGCGCAACATTCTTGCCCGCTTCCGGATTGCCGGCCAGAACGCTCTGGACCTGGCAATGACCGTCGAATCCCGTCCTAGCTCCTTGGTTAACAAGGATTTTCGGGAGTTTACAGCACCCATGCGTCAGCAGCGTGGCGGTGCCTTGCGCCTTGCATCCCACAAGGGTGACCGACTGCGTCGAATCGGGACTATCCCGGATTTGGGAGGAAATGTCCCGTGAATGGGATTCTGACGCCCGAAGTCCTGGTTCTCGGCGGCACCGGTGCCGTGGGCCAGGGTGTGGTCGGTGCATTGCTGGAGGCCGGCAGCCCCGTGCTGGTGGTCGGCCGCGATCCGGGCCGCCTGGCGGCGTTGCACGAGCAGTTCGCCGATGAGCCGGGCCTGCAGACGATGCTGGGCTCGCTCAGCGACGACAGTTCGGCACGTGCGCTGGCCGAACGCGTGGCGCAGCGGCCGCGCCCGCTGGCAGCGGTGGTTGCCGCGATGGGCGGTCCGTACAACCGTGGCCGTGTGGTCGAGCGTGGCGGTGACGCCCTGTCGGCGGCATTGCAGGCGGACCTGATGCCGCATGTGCACGCGGTGCACCACCTGCTGCCGCTGCTGCAGGACAACGTGCACGCCCGCCGCTACGTGATGATCGGCAGCCCGGCCGGGCTCAAGCCCTGGGCAGGCTATGGCGAGACCTCGATCACCACCGCAGCGTTGCGCATGTACGCGCAGGTAGTGCACCAGGAAGCGCAGGCCGTAGGCGTACGCGCGCAGATGCTGGAAGTGTGCAGTCCGGTCTGCACGCCGGCCAACGCTGCCAACGCCTGTATCGAATGGCCGAGTTCACTGCTGGTCGGTCGCCGCGTGGTGTCCCTGCTCGACGGGTGCCGCGACAACCGCGCAATCGTCCGTTGCGACAGCAGTGATGCCGAACTGCCACGCGGCCTGCTGCACCTGGAAATACCGCCGCTGTGGCGCGACACCGCAGGCGTCGCTTGACCTCGACTTTGGTTGAGGTCGCAGGATACGCCGCCGAAAGTTGATAGCAATTCTCAAATAGCTGTACCACCCCTCCGTACGGATGCATGCCATGACTTCCCCCAATACCACTCCACATCGTTTCGGTCATCGCATCGCGATGGCTGGCGTGTCGATCCTCGCTGCCGCCGTCCTGGCGGCCTGCAGCGGAGGCCATGCCGAAGAAGCCGGCGCGCCGCCCCCGCCGCAGGTCAGCGCTGCCCCCGTGTTGCTCAAGCAGGTCAGCCAGTGGGACGAATTCAGCGGTCGCGTCGAGGCCGTGCAGAGCGTCGAGCTGCGCCCGCGCGTGTCCGGCTACATCGACAAGGTCAACTACGTTGAAGGCGAAGAAGTGAAGAAGGGCGCCGTCCTGTTCACCATCGATGCCCGCAGCTACCAGGCCGAGTACGATCGCGCCAACGCCGAACTGGCCCGTGCGCGTACCCAGGCGGTGCTGGCCCGCAGCGAGTCCGAGCGTGCCAAGCGCCTGGCCGAGCAGCAGGCGATTTCCACCGAGACCGCCGAACAG
>NZ_JBFRFE010000052.1:0-11887 GCF_052114665.1 Stenotrophomonas sp. 2YAF22
GCCGTGGGGGTTTGATGTGGACAAGTAGCCGCGAGCCATGCAGGCCAAGCGTTTCAACGCGTGGTGAATTTCTGTCCACTGCCACCCGCAGCAGTGGGCTGGCGCTTCCGCAGCGGAAACGTGCAATGCCACGTCGTGTGCCCGTTCTGGCAGGCGTCCGATACAACAAGACCCCGCATTGCGGGGTCCTGTGGACAATCACTGCGCTGCGTCGTCGATCAGACGTTGAAGCGGAAATGCAGGATGTCACCTTCCTGCACGCGGTATTCCTTGCCCTCCAGGCGCAGGCGACCGGCTTCCTTCGCACCGGCTTCGCCCTTGTACTTGATGAAGTCGTCATACGCGATGGTTTCGGCGCGGATGAAGCCCTTCTCGAAGTCGGTGTGGATGACCGCAGCAGCCTGCGGCGCAGTGGCGCCCTTGCGCACSGTCCACGCGCGGACTTCCTTCACGCCRGCGGTGAAGTAGGTCTGCAGGCCGAGCAGGCTGTAAGCCGCGTTGATCACGCGGTTCAGGCCCGGCTCGCTCAGGCCGAGGTCGGCCAGGAAGGTATCGCGGTCTTCGTCGTCCAGCTGCGACAGCTCTTCTTCGATCGCCGCCGACACCGGCACCACCTGCGCGCCTTCTTCGGCGGCACGGGCTCGCACGGCGTCCAGGTGCGGATTGTTCTCGAAACCGTCTTCCAGCACGTTGGCGATGTACATCACCGGCTTCAGGGTCAGCAGGAACAGATCGCGCACCAGCGCCTTCTCTTCCTCGTCCAGGCCCGCCGAACGGCCGGCCTTGCCGTCAGCCAGCGCGGCCTGCAGCTTGGCCAGCACCGGCTTGCGTGCCGCTGCGTCCTTGTCGCCGCCCTTGGCCGCACGCTCGGCGCGGTTCAGTGCCTTCTCGACGCTGTCCAGGTCGGCCAGGGCCAGCTCGGTATCGATGGTGTCGATGTCCGAGATCGGGTCGACCTTGTTGTTGACGTGGATGACGTCAGCGTTCTCGAAGCAGCGCACCACATGGGTGATCGCATCCACTTCGCGGATGTGGGCCAGGAACTTGTTGCCCAGGCCTTCGCCACTGGCCGCACCGGCCACCAGGCCGGCGATGTCGACGAACTCCACCGCGGTCGGGATGACCTTCTGCGGGTTGATGATCGCCGCCAGCTCGTTCAGGCGCGGATCCGGCACCGGCACGATGCCGACGTTGGGCTCGATGGTGCAGAACGGGAAGTTSGCCGCSGCGATGCCCGCCTTGGTCAGCGCGTTGAACAGGGTCGACTTGCCGACGTTRGGCAGGCCGACGATGCCGCATTTGATRCCCATGTGTTGAATCCGGGTTTGAGTGTAAGTGGATGATTCGGGATTCAAGGCTCGCCTGTGGGCATGCCCTCAATCCCCAATCGTCCTTCCAGTGGCCCGCGTTAGAACGCGGCGTACAACCTGTGACGTTCTGCGTACGCTTTCAGCAGTTCTTCAAGCTGGCCGTCATCAACTAGTGCATAGAATCGCCCATCCAGCGCATCAAGTGCTGTTTCGACTTCATCGCCGAGACATCCGTCAGCACGATAGATCTGCAGGCGTCTCTGCGCATGATGATCTTCCATGGCCTCATTGCTAAACAGCAGCCTCTGGGCCGCCAGCACGATGTCGCGCACGTCAAGCTGCTCTATCTCCTCAAGCCCTGCAAGGGCTTCAGCGATGTAGCCGCCAGCAGAATTGTGGAAATAGGCGTCAAGCCCTCCCCGATAGACATCACTGATGAGCGCGTTGATCGCAAAGTAACGTTGATCGTGCACCGACAATCCCGCAAATCCACACCCGCCACCGTGGACCTGCTCGATCAACCAATGCCAATACCGCCCCTCTGCAGACTCCTCGAAGCGCTTGCGCTCTTCACGAATTTCCCGATCTCGTTCCCGCGCCATTTCCATGCTTTGCCTCGTGCCATTCCCGCACGGCATGCAGAGCCCATCGTTCCGGGCCGCCGTCGCCAGCAGGATCATGGCGCCACACACGGTGCAGGGAGTACGCGGGTCGGTCATGATCAGCGCGGGGTGTGCAGCCGCTTCATCGCTTCGCTGAAATCGCCCTGCACCGCCAACGGCAGCACGTCGATCGCATCGTCGATGGCGCGCGAGATCAGTACTTCATCGTCCTTGGAGGGACGTCCCAGCACCCAACCCACCACGCGATCCTTGTGGCCGGGATGGCCGATGCCCACGCGCAGGCGATGGAACTTGCCGTGGCCGAGCAACCGGATGGTGTCACGCAGGCCGTTCTGGCCACCGTGTCCACCGTCAAACTTCAAGCGCGCCACGCCGGGCGCCAGATCCAGTTCGTCGTGGGCCAGCAGGGTTTCCTCCGGCTCGATCTTCCAGAACCGCTGCGCGGCGGTGACCGACTTGCCGCTGAGGTTCATGAAGGTGGCCGGCTTGAGCAGCCACACGGTCTGTCCGGCAATGTCGACCTTGGCGGTCTCGCCAAACAACTTGCTGTCCACGTTCCATCGCGCACCGGCCTTTTCAGCCAGGGCCTCAACGAAATGAAACCCGGCATTGTGCCGGGTCCGGGCGTGCTCCGATCCGGGGTTGCCCAGACCGACGATCAGTCGCAATCCTGCCATCGTTCCATCCAGATACGGCGCCTGCCCCGAAGGACAGGCGCCGCGGGGTATTACTCGGCCGCTGCTTCTTCAGCGTCGGCAGCGTCCTGCTTGCCGTGCTTGGCAGTGACGATGGCGTCGTCGTGGTCCTTGCCCAGCGCCAACGCCGGGATTTCCACGCCCTTCGGCAGCTTGATGTCCGACAGGTACACCACGTCGCCAGCCTTCAGCTCGCCCAGGTCGACTTCGATCGACTCCGGCAGGTCCTTCGGCAGGCAGCTGATGGCCACTTCCTTCAGTTCGTGGGTGACCACGACGTCGGCAGCCTTGCCAGCCGGCGAGGTGTCTTCGTTGATGAAGTGCAGCGGAACCGAAGCGGTCAGCTTCTCGTTCTCGTTCACGCGCAGGAAGTCCAGGTGCATGATCAGCTGCTTGAACGGATGGCGCTGCATGTCACGCAGCAGCACCTTCTGCACCTGGCCGTCCAGGTTCAGGTCCAGGATCGAGGCATAGAACCACTCGTTCTGCTGGGCCAGCCAGATTTCGTTGTGGTCCAGGCTGATGGCGACCGGTTCGGCGTTGCCGCCGTACACGATTGCCGGGATCACACCAGCGGTACGCAGGCGGCGGCTCGCACCCTTACGCTGCAGTTCACGCTTGGTGACCTTGATTTCATGGGTCTTCGACATTTTCGACTACTCGGTTGTTGCCTTGCCTTGCGGCTTGGCGGTTGAAGGCACTTCCGCGACCAGAAGTGCCCAGTGTGTCCCTGCCGTTGCCGGCTGGGACGAAAAAATCAATCGACGTACAGCGAGCTGACCGACTCGCCGAAGGCGATGCGGCGCATCGTTTCGGCCAGCATTTCCGCCACGCTCAGCTGGCGGATCTTGCTGCACACCCGCGCGGCGTCCTTCAGCGGGATGGTGTCGGTCACCACCAGCTCATCGAGCTGGGAATTGGTGATGTTGTCCACCGCCGGGCCCGACAGCACCGCGTGGGTGCAGTAGGCGGCGACCTTGAGCGCACCGCGCGCCTTCAGGGCAGCGGCAGCGGCGCACAGGGTGCCGGCGGTATCGACGATGTCATCGACCATCACGCAGGTCTTGCCTTCGACGTCACCGATGATGTTCATCACGGTGGAGACGTTGGCGCGCGGACGGCGCTTGTCGATGATCGCCAGGTCGGCGTCGTCCAGGCGCTTGGCCACCGCACGGGCGCGGACCACGCCGCCCACGTCCGGCGACACGACGATCAGGTTCTCGGTGCCGTAGGCGCGCCAGATGTCGGCCAGCAGCAGCGGAGAGGCATACACGTTGTCGACCGGAATATCGAAGAAGCCCTGGATCTGGTCGGCGTGCAGGTCGACGGTCAGCACGCGATCAGCGCCGGCGGTGCTGAACATCTTCGCCGCCAGCTTGGCGGTGATCGGCACGCGCGAGGAACGCATGCGGCGATCCTGGCGCGAGTAGCCGAAGTACGGCACCACGGCGGTCACGCTGGCCACCGATGCGCGCTTGAGCGCGTCGATCAGCACCAGCAGTTCCATCAGGTTTTCGGCGCTCGGCGCCGAGGTCGGCTGGATCACGAACACGTCCTGCTTGCGGACGTTCTCTTCGATTTCCACCTGCACTTCGCCATCGGAGAAGTGCGAGACCAGCGCCTTGCCCGGGCGCACTCCCAGTTCCTTGCAGATGTTCTGCGCCAGACGTTTGTTGGCGTTGCCGGAAAAGACCAGCAGGTTCGGGGACTCTTGCATCATGATTGTCTCGGGCGGGGACGAGTGGCGGGGATCCGGTAGCGGCAAGGACCACTTCGGCCCCTGCTGCTGACAACACCGCGACTGTTCCCACGTCCCGCGCAGGTGATGCGCTGGAAGGCGCGGACGCAGCCGCATTGGCAGGGGCGGGAGGATTCGAACCTCCGAATGCCAGGATCAAAACCTGGTGCCTTGGGCCTCTTGGCGACGCCCCTGCATTGATGAATCAGTGTTGCTCGAGTGCATCCAGCAGTGGCGAACGTGCAACGCCCGCAGCCACCCTTGCCCGCAACTCCTTCGACAACTTCGCTCGTCCCTGCTCGGCGGCAGCCTGCGAATCGAACTCGACGAAACAACCACTTCCCGAACCGGTCAGTCGTGCCGTGCCGATGTCGCTCAACGCAGCAAGCACCGCCTCGACGGCAGGCTCACGGCGGCGCAGCACCGGTTCGAACACGTTCCCGACCAGCGTGCCGGAAGCGAAGTCCTCTATTTTCGCCTGTGGACTGTCGCGCGTCAAATCCGGATCAGCGAACAGGAGGGGCGTGGGCACATGAACGCCCGGTTCGACCACCACATACCAGGCCTGCGGCAGGGTGATCGGCCGTAGCCGCTCACCCACCCCTTCTGCCCAGGCGTTGTGGCCACGCACGAACACAGGAACATCGGCGCCGAGGCGCAACCCCAGCGCCGCCAGCGCATTTTCGTCCAGGCCGGCATCCCAGAGGCGGTTCAACACCACCAGCACGGTGGCCGCATCGGACGAACCGCCGCCGAAACCGCCGCCCGCCGGAACGTGCTTTTCGACGATGATGTCGACACCTTTCTCGACATTCGTCACCTCTTTGAGCAGCCGCGCTGCGCGAACCGCCAGATCATCCGCCTCCGCGACACCGGCCAGGCCATCGCCCTGCCGCCGCACCTGGCCGTCTTCACGCAGGCGCAGGCCGATCCGGTCGCCCCAGTCGAGCAGGCGGAACACGGTCTGCAGCTCGTGGTAGCCGTCGGCACGGCGGCCGGTGATGTGCAGGAACAGGTTCAGCTTGGCCGGGGCCGGCCACCAGGACCAGCCCGCGTCATCCACCCGCGCGTTCATGGCGCGCCCTGGCCCCACTGGTCGACCAGCAGGCGCACCTTGGCGTCGCCATTGACCGCCTCGACCCTGCGCGGCAGGGCCGGCCGCCCGGCTTCGGCCGGGTACCAGTCCAGATACTGGATCACCCACCCCATCTGCTGCATGCGCCGCGGACGACCATCAGCATCACGCTCGATCTTTCCCGGCCCAGCGCTGTCGCCGGCGACCAGGCCGCGTACCCAGTCCGGCAGCTGGTTGACCGGGATGTCCCAGCCGGTGGCTTCCAGCAACAGGGCCTGCGCGTCTTCACCGTCTCGCGGACCACCGGCCAGTCCTTCCAGACGGCCGGCTTCATGATGGCTATCACCGCTCAACTTCCAGCTCTGGCGGGTCACCGGCGCGCTCAGTTCGACGACATAGCGTTGGCCTTCCTGTTTCCAGTCGATGCGGCCGCTGCCACCATCCTTGCCCTTGCTGACCGCCACCCGGCCCTGGAAATTCCACTCCGACGCCGATCGCAGCGCGTCCACGCGCGCGGCCTCGGCGGCGGTCGCTTCGGCGGAAACGGTGGTGACAACGGCCGGCGCCGGTGTTTTCTGCCGGCCAACGGTGGTACAGGCACTCAGGGCCAGGGTCACGGCCACCAGCAGGAGTGGCCGGATCGTGGAAACACTCATGGATTGAATTTCTCGCGGGCGCGCAGCAGCGCGCGGTTTTCAGGGTCGAGCCTGGCCGCTTCCTCGAAGAAGTGACGGGCTTCATCGTGCTTGCCCAGCACCCACAGCACCTCGCCCACGTGGGCGGCGATTTCCGGGTCCTTGGCCAGCGTCCAGGCGCGGCGCAGCTGCACCAGCGCGTCGGCGTTGCGCCCCAGCCGATACAGCACCCAGCCATAGCTGTCGACGATGGCGGCGTTGTCCGGCTCGGCCACGCGCGCGCGGTCGATCAGTTCGAGCGCTTCCTGGTAGCGACCGGTCCGGTCGGCCAAGGTGTAGCCCAGTGCGTTCAGTGCCGGCACGTTCTCCGGCTCGGTCACCAGGATCTTGCGCAGGTCGGCCTCGGCACGGGCGATGTCATCGCGGCGCTCCCAGGCCAGCGCACGGGCATACAACAGACCGTTCTCGTCCGGATACGCAGCCAGGCCACGGGCCAGTGCATCGATCTCGCCGGGAAGGTCGTCAGCGCGCTGGCGCAGCTCGGCTTCCAGCAGATACGCATCGCGCCGCACATCGTCATCCACCCCGGCATCGGACTGGATCGCATGCACTTCATCCAGCGCCAGCGACTGCCGGCCGGCCAGCCCCTGTGCATTGGCCGCGCGCAGGCGCGCTTCATTCAGTTCATCGCCGCCGGGCACGCTGTGATACCAGTTGACCGCCTCCGGGTAGCGCTTGAGGTACTCGGCGATCTTGCCCAGCAACAGGCGCTGCGCCGGGTCCGGCTTGGCCGCCTGCCGCGACAGTTCGTTGTACAGATTGGACAGCGCGGCCTTGTCGCCCTGCTTGGCCAGCAGCGACGCGCGCATACCCCACGTCTGCACATTCTGCGGACCGACCGCCAGCACGCGCTCGGCCGCTGCCGGCTGGCCAAGGCTGTCATAGGCGATGGCCACCGCATTGCGCAGTTCCGGATCCTGACGGGTCTTCGGTTCCACCCCACGCAGCAGCGACAGTGCCTGGTCGGTCTGCCCGGCCTGCTGCAGCTGGCTGGCGCGCAGCAAGGCGACGCGCGGCTCCTCGGGGAAGCGCTTGACCACCTCATCGATCATGCGCCGCGCCAGCTCGGGCTTTTCCATGCGCAACGCCAGGCGTCCAAACTCCTGCCAGGCCTCGATCTTCTGGGGAATGGCGTTGGCATCGACCAGGTCGCCCAGTACCTGGGCCGGCACGGCCGGATCGCGGCCACCGCCGATCAAGGCGCCCAGGGCGAACTTCCAGCCCTCATCCCCCGGGTCCTGCAACAAGGCCTGAAGCTCGCTGCGCGCGGCCTTCACATCGCCCTGGCGCATCGCCAGCGCACCGGCGGCGCTGCGCATCGCCAATGAGCGCGGCGCACGTTGCTGCCACAGGGCCAGGCCCTTGGCCGCAGCATCATCCTCGTTGGCCAGCATGGCGATGCGGGTCGCCCGCTCGGCCAGGCCGGCATCGCCGTCGGTCTGCTGGGCGGCCTGCAGGTACCAGCGCGCGGCCTCGGCCAGCTTGCCCGCCTGCAGGGCGAACTCGCCAGCCAGGACCGGTTCCAGCGCCAGTTCCTCAGTCACCGCAGGCCGTGCAGGCGCCTTGGCGGGCACCGCCGCCAGGGCCTGGGCACAGGCCAGAGACAGCAGCAGAACACTGGGGATGCGAATCAATGCGGGCATCGTCGGCATCGGGGCCTTAAAATGTCGTCCAATGGCCAGCAGCTTATCGCAAGCAACTGAACAATGACCCTGTGGGTGCTCGGACTGAATCACCAGACCGCACCGGTGGAACTGCGCGAACGCGCAGCCTTCGCCGGTGACGCGTTGCCGCGCGCGCTCGGTTCGCTGCGCGATACCCCGCAGATCGCCGAGGCGGTACTGCTGTCCACCTGCAACCGCACCGAGCTGTATGCCGTGGCCGAGTCCGCGCAGGCACTGGACCAGTGGCTGCGCGCCCAGGCTGGCGACCTGCACGGCTATCTGTACCAGCACGCCGATGCCGATGCCGTACGCCACCTGTTCCGGGTGGCGACGGGGCTGGATTCGATGGTGCTCGGTGAGCCGCAGATCCTGGGCCAGGTGAAGGATGCCTGGTCGACTGCGCGCGACCACGGCCTGCTCGGCCAGCGCCTGGACCGGCTGTTCCAGCAGACGTTCTCGGTGGCCAAGCGCGCGCGTACCGATACCCAGGTCGGCGCCAACCCTGTATCGGTGGCCTCGGCAGCGGTACGCCTGGCACAGAACGCATTTGCCCGCCTGGACGATTCCACCGTGCTGCTGGTCGGCGCCGGCGAGACCATCGAACTGGCAGCACGCCACCTCAGCGAAGGCAAGGTGCGGCGGCTGCTGATCGCCAACCGCACCCTCGCCCATGCGCAGGAACTGGCCAGCCGGCACGGCGGTGTGGCGCTGCCGCTGACCGAACTGGAGCGCCACCTGGCCGAGGCCGATGTGGTGTTCTCGGCCACCGCTGCACGTGAACCGGTGATCCACCGTGCCGCGGTGGCCAATGCCCTGCGCGCACGCCGGCACAAACCGATGCTGCTGTTCGACCTGGCCGTGCCGCGCGACATCGAAGCCGACGTTGCCAGTCTCAACGATGCGTTCCTGTACACGGTGGACGATCTCGAGCGTGCGGTGGAAGACAACCGCCGCAGCCGCCGCGAGGCGGCCGCCGAAGCGGAAACGATCATCGACCTGCAGGTTTCGCGCTTCGTCGAAACCCTGCAGGCCAGCGCCCACCAGGCACCGCTGCGGCAGCTGCGCGCCTTCGGCGAGGCCACCCGTGCCGAACTGCTGGAACGCGCGCGCCAGCAACTGGCCAACGGCAAGCCGGCCGACGAAGTGCTGGAACTGCTTGCCCACGGATTGACCAACCGCCTGCTGCACCCGCCGACCGCCGCCCTGCGTGCGGCCGCGCTCAGCGGCGATGCCGACCTGACCCGCGCCGCCGAGCGCCTGTTCCCGGCGACGCCGGGTTACCGCCACCCACCTGTGAGAACCGATGACGCCGACCCTGCGCCGTAAGTTGGAAGCGCTGGCCGAGCGCCGCGAAGAACTGGAACGTCTGCTCGCCGAACCGGAGGTGGTCGCCAACAACGCGCGCTTCCGCGATCTTTCGCGCGAGTTTTCCCAGCTCGAACCGATCGCCACCGCGCTGGCCGATGAAGCACGCGCCAAGGCCGACCTGACCGCGGCCGAGAGCATGCGTGCGGACCCGGACCTGCGCGAACTGGCCGACGAGGAAATCGCTGCCGCACAGGCCCGCCTGCAGGAACTGGAGCAGGAGCTGGCACTGCTGCTGGTGCCGCGCGACCCGCGCGATGAAGGCAACCTGTTCCTGGAAGTACGCGCTGGCACCGGTGGCGACGAGGCGGCAATCTTCGCTGGCGACCTGTTCCGCATGTACGCCCGTTACGCCGAGCGACAGGGCTGGAAGGTCGAGATCGAATCGGACAACCCCGGCGAACATGGCGGCTACAAGGAAGTGGTGGCACGCGTGGTCGGCCGTGGCGCGTTCTCGCGCCTGAAATTCGAATCGGGCACGCACCGCGTGCAGCGCGTGCCGGCCACCGAATCGCAGGGCCGCATCCACACCTCGGCGGCCACCGTGGCGATCATCCCGGAAGCCGACGAAGTCGATGAAATCGTCATCAACCCGGCTGACCTGAGGGTTGATACCTACCGCTCCTCCGGCGCCGGTGGCCAGCACGTCAACAAGACCGAWTCGGCGATCCGCATCACCCACGTGCCCAGCGGCGTGGTGGTGGAATGCCAGACCGAGCGCAGCCAGCACGCCAACCGCGACAAGGCGATGAAACGCCTGAAGGCGCAGCTGCTCGATGCCGAACGCCAGCGCCACGACGCGGCGCAGGCGGAATCACGGCGCCTGCAGGTCGGCAGCGGCGACCGCAGCCAGCGCATCCGCACCTACAACTTTCCGCAGGGCCGGATCACCGACCACCGCGTGGAAGGGCTGACCCTGTACGACCTGCCCAACGTACTGGCCGGCGACCTGGATCCGCTGCTGCAGCGACTGAGCCACGAGCACCAGGTCGACGCCCTGGCCCAGCTTTCGGCGGGTTGACCAGCATGTCGGCCTGGCAGCAGCGGCAGCAACTGCAGCAGGCGATCACGCGCCAGCCCGGCGACTTTGTCGCCTGGGTGATGCTGGCCGACCTGGAACTGGAAGCCGGCGACATTGCGGCCGGCGAGCAGGCCGCGCGACGCGCGCTGCAGCTGCGGCCCAATCATCCTGAAGCACTTGCCCGGCTGGGCCGGGTAGCGTGGATGGCAGGAGCGCATGCCGACGCCGCCAAGCTGTTGGGCCAGGCCTCGGCGCTGGCACCGGAGCACCCGGGCATCGCGTTGTGGCTGGGGCACGCGCTGGAAGATGCCAACGATGCAGAAGGCGCATCAGCGGCCTATCGCCGCGCACATGCACTGATGCCCGATGAGCCGTATATCGCCGCGCAGCGCCTCGCCTGGCAGCGTCGCCTGTGCGATTGGCAGGACGTGGATGCGCTGGCCGATCAGGTGCGCGGTGCACTGGTGTCCGGCCAGGGCGTGGTGGAACCCTTCGCGTTTCTCAGCGAAGACGCCAGCGCAGCCGAACAGCTGGCCTGCGCACGTGCACGTGCCGCCGCGGTGGCAGCATCGGTGCGGCCACTGCCGCCGGCGAAGCTGCGCGAACGAGGCCCACTTCGCGTGGGCTTCCTGTCCAACGGTTTCGGCGCTCATCCCACCGGATTGCTGACGGTGGCGCTGCTGGAGCAGATGAGCCGCGACCCGGCCCTGCAACTGCATCTGTTCGCACTCAACGCGGACGATGGCAGCCGCATCCGCCAACGCCTGCAGGCCGCCACCCGGTTGCATGACATGGCCGGATTGCGCCATGCCGATACGGCCGCGCGCATCCGTGCACAGGGCATCGACCTGCTGTTCGATCTGCGCGGCTGGGGTGGTGGTGGCACGCCGGAAGTACTGGCGATGCGCCCTGCCCCGCTGCAGCTCAACTGGCTGGCCTACCCCGGCACCTCCGGTGCATCGTGGCTGGATGCAGTGATCGCTGACGACTTCACGCTGCCGTCCTCGCTGGAACCGCACTACAGCGAACGCGTGCTGCGCCTGCCGCGCGCGTTCCAGCCCTCCGACAACACCCGCGTGCTGGAACCGGCGCCGGACCGTGCGGCGTGTGGGCTGCCCGCGCAGGGCACGGTGTTCTGCTGCTTCAACAACAGTTACAAACTCAACCCGCGCAGCATGGGCCGCGCGTTCGCGGTGCTGCAGGCAGTACCTGGCAGCGTGCTGTGGCTGCTGTCCGGCCCCGGCCAGGCCGATGCACGGCTGCGTTCCGCCGCCCAGGCTGCAGGACTGGATCCGGCGCGCCTGGTGTTCATGGCCAAGCTGCCGCATCCGCAGTATCTGGCCCGCTATCAGCTGGCCGACCTGTTCCTGGATACGAACCCGTACAACGCGCACACTACTGCGTCGGATTCCCTGTGGGCCGGCTGTCCGGTGCTGACCTGCCCCGGCGCCACCTTCGCCGCGCGCGTGGCCGGCAGCCTCAACCATCAGCTGGGCCTGGAGCACATGAACGTCGCCGACGACGCGTCGTTCGTCGCCACCGCCAGCGCACTCGGCAACGACCCGGCCGCCTTGGCCGCAGTGCGCGCCGAACTGGCGCAGGCACGCGAACGCAGCGGCCTGTTCGACATGGCGGCTTTCGCGCGCGATCTGTCCGCACTGCTGCAGCAGCTGGCCCGCGAGCAGGGCTGGCAGGGCCTCG
>NZ_JBFRFE010000053.1:0-11649 GCF_052114665.1 Stenotrophomonas sp. 2YAF22
GCAGCTGCGGGATGCATGGGTTGCCGGCCAGCGGCCGGCACTACCCCTATCTTCCTTACCAGCTGACGGCCAGCCGCCGCCCCCCCCTTGYGCCCTACCAACCACCGCCCAGCGCGCGATACAGCTCTACGCGTGCAATCGCGGCCGTCGCCTGGCTGTTGGCCAGCGCGGCCTGGTTGTCCAGCGCGATGCGCTGGGTGCTCAACACATCCAGCATGTCGACCACGCCGGCCTGGTACCGCCGACGTGCCGCACCCAGCGCCGTCTCGCTCTCATCCACCGCCACGTGCAGCTGCGCGGCACGCTGCTGTTCGGCGGCATAGCCGTCGATGGCGTCGTCCACTTCATGCCAAGCCTGCAGCACGGTACGGCGGAACTGCAGCGCCGACTGTTGCTGCTGCAGCCTGCTCAACGCCAGGTTGGCCTTCAGGCGTCCGCCCTGGAAGATCGGCAGGCTGATAGACGGCCCGATGCTGAAGCGGTGGGCGTTCCAGCCATCCAGGTCATCCAACTGCTTGGCTTGGAAACCGGCATCGCCATTCAAGGTGATGCGCGGCAGGAAGCTGGCCTTGGCCACGCCGATACCAGCCGTGGCTGCATGCAACGCAGCCTCGGCACGGCGGACATCGGGGCGACGCTCGGCCAGTTCACTGGGCACGCCCACGGCGACGGTCGGCAACGCAGGCCAGTCGCGGCGCGCGCTCTGCAACTGCGCGTCCAACGCCTGTGGCGGCTGCGCCAGCAGGAACGCCAACGCATTGCGCAATTGTGATTCGCGATGCCGCAACGGCGCGATGCGCGCCTGCAACGATGCCACCTGTGCCGCCGCACTGGACACCTGCAACGTGCTGGCCACGCCCTGGCGTTGGCGCGCTTCGGTCAGCCGCTTGATGTCGTGGGCGATGCTGAGGTTGTCCTCGGTAATGGCCAGCAGCTGGCGTGTTGCGCGCAACTGCAGGTAATCGCGCGCGGTCTCCGCCAGCAGCGCGATACGCACCGCGTGTGCATCTTCCTCGGCCATCTGCACGCGTGCGTCGGCGGCTTCCACCTGGCGGCGTACGCGGCCCCACAGATCCAGTTCCCAGCTCATGCCGATGCCGGTCTGGAACAGCCCATAGTCATCACGACCACCATTACCGGACGGATCGTTCAGGCCTACCTCGCTGTTGCGCGCGCGCACGCCGCTGGCGGTGGCACTGACGCTGGGCAGGCGATCGGCAGCGGTGACGCCACGCGCGGCGCGGCTCTGCTGCACGCGGTTGGCGGCCAGCTGCAGGTCGAGATTGGCCTGCAGCACCTGCGTCGCCAATTGCCCCAGCAGCGGGTCATCGAAACCGGACCACCAGCGGGCGTCGTCATCCAGCGCAGCTGACGCCACCGCTTCGCCCTGCCACTGCGTGGGCAGTTCGGCCTGCGGGCGCACGAAGTCCGGGCCCAGCGTGCAGGCGGTCAGCGCCGTGCACAGTGCCGCTGCAGCCAGTACACGTGGGAGTACGCGGATCATGCGCCCTCCCCGCCCTTGCGGTGCTGCTCGCGCTGCGCGCTCTGTACCCGCTGCGAACTCTGCAGATCCACGCTGGCTTCCACCGACATGCCGGCACGCAGCTGGCCCAGCAACGCCTGCCCGGGCTCCAGCACGATCTTCACCGGAATGCGCTGCACTACCTTGGTGAAGTTACCGGTAGCGTTCTCCGGTGCAATCGCGGCGAACGTCACGCCGGTGGCTGGTGCGATGCTGTCGATATGGCCACGCAGCGGCGTGCCGGGGAACACGTCCACCGTCAGCTCAACCTGTTGCCCGGGCTGCATGCGGGTCATCTGCGTTTCCTGGAAGTTGGCGACCACGAAGGCGCGCTGCAGTGGCACGACCGCGGCCACCGGCGTGCCCGGGGTCAGGTAGGCACCGACGCGCACTGCGCGGCGCCCAACCATGCCGTCGATCGGTGCGCGCAGCTCGGTGTGCGACAGATCCAGCTCGGCGCGTGCCTGCGCGGCTTCAGCACGCTGCACCGCTGCCTGCGCGGCCTGCACGCCGGCAGTGAGGATGTCGGTGCGTTGGCGCGCGGTCGACAATGCGGCCTGCCCCTGTTGCAGGTGCGCACTGGCCACGGCCTGCTTCGACTGCGCCTGCTGTGCGTTCTGCACGGTACCGGCACCGTCGCGGGCCAGCTCCCGGTAACGCTGCTGGTCGGCGCTGGCCAGGGTCAGCTCGGAACGGCTGACATCCACACTCGCCCTGGCCTGTTCGATCAGCGAGCCCTGCTGTGCCAGCGCTGCTTGAGCGTTGCTGAGCTGCGCACGCGCATTGGCCAGGTCGGCGCGGGCAGCCAGCAACGCGACCTGGTAGTCACGGTCATCGATGCGGGCCAGCACGTCACCTGCCTTCACCGCTTGGTTGTCCTGCACTTCCACCGCGCTGACGAAGCCAGCGATCTTCGGTGCGACCACGGTGTAGTCGGCGACCACATAGGCGTTGTTGGTGGTCTGGTGGCGGCCATCGCTCAGCAGCAACCAAGCACCACCGGCCAGAAGCAGCACGCCCAGGCCGAGGCCGGCGTTGAGATACGTTCGATTGATTGTCATGAGGGGATTCCTGCGAAGGGGATCAGGCCACGGCACGTGGCGGATGGATGCGGGTGGGCATCCAGGCAATGAGCGGAATGAAGGCCAGCGCGACCAACGCGACCAGCAGGTAGAGATCGGCCGAGGTCAACGCCTGCACCTGCGCATGCAGGCGCGCGCCAAGCTGCGGCCCTTCGGCCAGCCACGGCTGTTCGCCAAGTCGCTCGACCAGCACGGTGGAGTGGAAATGGCGGCGTCCCTGGGCGACCGCTTCAAGCACGCCGCTGGCCAGTACCGCGGCAAAGCCCTTCACCGTGTTGAACCACGCCGAGGCGAAGGGGCCGTCCTGTGGCGCCAAGCCGCCGGTGGCCAGCATCAGCAGCGGCAGCACCGCCATCGGCTGCGCAAACACCTGCAGCAGCTGGACCCACAGGAAGTTGTCGCGTATCCAGCTGACGTCCAGATGTGCGCCCAGCCAGCAGGCCAGCGCCAGCATCGCCAGGCCGGTGGCCTGCACCCAACGGCAATCGATCGCGCGGATGTTCAGCAATGCGGCGACCAACGGCAGCGCGATGACCTGCGGCAATGCCACCCACAGCAGCATCGGCGCAGTCTGCTGCGGCCGATAGCCCTGCACGCTGGCTAGGAAACCGGACGGAATGGAGATCACCGCCAGCAGCACGAACAGCACGCCACCGAGGGTGATCAGCGAATAGCTGAGGTTGCGGTTGGCCAGCAGCTGCAGCTTGAAGAACGGCAGTGGATGGAACCACTCGTTGATGAAGAACAACACCAGCAGACCCGCACCACCACCCAGCATCAGCGTGATCAACGACGAGTCGAACCAGTTCAAGCGCGGGCCCTGCACCAAACCCAGTACCAGCAGCACCAGCGCCGGCAGGCCGAGCATCAGGCCGACGCCGTCGAACTGTGCGAAGCGCTCCAGCCGCAGGGGATCCTGTGGCAGGCCCCAGCCGACCATCGCCATCGCCACCAGGCAATAGGGCACGATCTGCCAGAACGCCCAGTGCCAGCCCACCTGCTCCACCCAGAATGCGGCCAGCGGAGTGCCCATGCTCGGCCCGAAGGTGGCGGTCAGTGCGTAGGCGGCCAGGCCGTACAGCTTGATGCCCGGCGGCAGGAAGCGCAGCGCCACGCTCATCAGCAGCGGCGGYAACGCGCCACCACACAGGCCCTGCAACGCGCGCAGCACCAGGAACGTCTGCAGGTTGGGGGCCAGCGGGCACAGCACGCCCAGCACCATGAACCCGCCGATCATCGCCAACGCAAAACGGCGCAGCGAGAAGGTGGCGGCGCACCATGGTGCGAACGCCATCGCGCTGACCGACATCGCGCTGTACAGCGCCACGATCCAGCTGCCGTCATCGACGCTGAAACCCATCGCACCGCGGATGTCGGCCAGCGCGACCTTGGTGACGTTCTCGTTGAAGCCCGACACCAGCACCGCCAGCAGTACACCGCACAGCCCTACCAGGATGCGCCGGTCGAGCCCGGGTGCAGCGACGGGCCGGGGCGCTGTCGGCGCCGGCAGTACGGCGGCGGGCGTGCTCACTGCCAGCTGCCGATCCGTGCAGTGCACGGCATATGAGGAGTCATTGGATTGCGCTCAGTGAAACTATCGGGAGCGCAGTCTAGAAAGGCCGTTGCCTGCGAAAAATGGCGTGCCCGGCATCGCAGGCGTGCGTACAACGCACGCCCGCCGGCGATCAGTGGCGGGCCGCCTCGACCGAATCGCACATGCCCTTGATCGCCCGCCGCAGCCACTGGTGGGCCGGGTCGTTGTCCATGCGTGGGTGCCAAGCCTGCACCAGCGCTACGGTCCGCACCGGCACCGGCAGCGGGAACATCCGCAGCGGCAGGCCCATGCGGGTGATGCGGTCGAGCATCACGCTTGGCATCTGCGGCAGCACCAGGTCCGAATCGGCGGCAGCAAAGATCGCGCCGTGGAAGGTAGGGATGACCACCGCCACCCGCCGTTGCAGGCCAAGCGCTGCCAGCTCTTCGTCGATCGGGCCATGCGCAAGCCCGCGCCGGGACACGGCGATGTGGTCGCACGCGGCGAAGCGCTCGACACTGATGTCGCCGTCGAACAACGGATGATCCTCGCGTGCCGCGCCCAGCAGCGAGGTGGTGAACAGGTGCTGCACCTTGGTTTCCGGGCTGTGCTTGCCGGCCGTGCTGATGTACAGGTCGATCCGCCCCTGCACCATCGCATCGTCATCGGTATCGCCTTCGGGCACGAAGCGCAGCATGCAGCGCGGTGCCTGCTGGCGGAAGACATCACGCAGGCGGCCGCCATAGCTGCCGATGAACACATCGTTGGCGCGCACGCTGAACGTTCGTTCCAGCGTGGCCATGTCGACCTCGCGGCCCGCATTGAACACGCCGTGTGCCTGCTCGATCACATCGCGCACCTGCTCACGCAGTTCCAGCGCGCGTGGCGTGGGGGCGAGCCCACGGCCGGCGCGCACCAGCACCGGATCACCCAGGGCTACCCGTACCCGGCCCAGGGTACGGCTCATCGCCGGCGCACTGAGGTTCATCCGCCGCGCGGCGGCGGCCACGCTGCATTCGTCGATCAGCACATCCAGTGCCAGCAACAGGTTGAGGTCAGGCAGGGGCATGGCAGTCTCCCGTAAATGCGATGACTCTACTGCAATCCAAACCGACCAGAGTTGCGTCCTGCGCACGCATTGACTGCGGCGCACGGCATGGGTGCGCGCGACGACATGAGCGACCATCACCGCCCTGCAAAGGAGCTTTTCATGTTCAACACCCTGCTGGTCGCGCTTGATGGCGGCCCCCAGCACGACCGCGTGCTGGACCTGGCCACCGCCATGGCTGGCCCCCGCAGCCGCCTGCACCTGCTGTGCGTGCTCGACCCCGAATTCGCACTGGCAGCAGATGCCAGCGATGCCGACCGCCGCGAATATCCCGCCGCCGCCCGGCAGCAGGCGCATGCCGAAGCCGTGCTGGCCGACGCCCTGGCCGAGCTGCGCGAACGCGGCGTGGACGCCATCGCACAGCTGCCCTCCGGCGACCCAGGCGAAGTGATCAGCGCGCAGGCGCGTCGCCTGCAGTGCGATCTGATCGTCATCGGCCATCGCCATCTGTCACGTCTGCAGCGTCTGTTCGAGCCCTCGGTCGGGCAATGGACCATCGACCACGCGCCCTGCCCGGTGCTGGTGGAAACGCGCGATCCGTAGGTATTCCCGGCATGGCCTCGCGTTCCCCTGTATTTCCCACCCGCGTGAGTTATCGCGCTTTCGGCCGTCAGTTCAGTCGCGGCGAACAGGCCCTGCTGGCTGCGCTGCGGCAACTGGGCGACCCTGCGCTGCAGGCCGAGGGCCTGCTGCAACTGGCCGCCCTGGGCCTGGATGCCGAAGGACGCGACGCCTTCCGTGAACTGCTGCCATTGCTGGCCACGCCGCATGCGCCGATCGAGCTGCTGCCGGCCGGGTCGCCGTTCATTTCCGCCAGCGAACTGGACCTGCTGGTCTGTCTGCTGCGCATTGCGCAATGGCGGCACGCACGCCCACGCGAGGACGAGGTGCTGGCGCCGCTGCGTCGCCAACTGGCATGTTGTGCGACGGCGGTGCGCGCCACGCCGTTGACGTTGCGGCAACGGTCGCTGTCACCCGTAGGCCTGCGCCTGCTGGATCCGGCCGGATGGCTGCGCCAGCGCTGATCGGCCGCGCACCTTCCTGCCGCGGCCGTGGCCCAGGCGTGCTCAACAGTCCAGCGTGTCGTGCGCGCCCCCGTGGTCGTCCAGCACGTGCGCGTGCAGGATCACCCGGTTGCGGCCTGCACGCTTGGCCGCGTACAGGCCGGCATCGGCATCGGCCAGCAACTGTTCGGCGCTGGCCAGCGCCGGTGGGTGCAGGTAGCCCACACCCACGCTGATGCTGACCGGACCCTCCGGCAGCGGCAGCGCTTCCACCGCCTCGCGCAGGCGTTCGGCCAGCGCCAGCACACCCGACAGCGGGCTGCCGGGCACGATCACTGCGAACTCCTCACCGCCATAGCGCGCCACACTGTCGGCCGCGCGCCCGGCAGTGGACTGCAGCACCGCAGCCACCGCCTGCAGGCAGCGGTCGCCAGCGGGATGACCGTGCTCGTCGTTGAATGCCTTGAAATGGTCGATGTCCACCAGCAACAGGCCCAGTTCGGTGCCGCTGCGGCGCGCGCGGTTCCATTCGGCCAGCAGCAGCGTATCGAACTCACGGCGATTGGCTACGCCGGTCAGGCCATCCTGCCGCGCCAGCTGATCAAGACCCGCCTGCCGTTCCAGCAGGTCGATCTGCAGCAGGGTGCTGCGCAGGCCGAAGCCCAGCGTCGCCACCACGAAGCCGGTCACCGCCAACGGCCGCGCGTGGTCGACCACCAGGGTGCCGACTACCAGCAGCAGCAAGGGCAGGATGATCGGGCCGCCCGCCTGCACCAATCGCAGCAGGCGCGGATGCAGCACGAAGCCCGGAGCAGGTGCCTGGCGCAGTGCCAGTACCGCCAGCAGCAGGAACGGCAGGTCGATCAACAGATCGTTGTAGGCGCCGAACGACTGTTCGGAGGTGTAGTGATTGATGTAGAACGCCAGCAGCAGATAGCTCAGTGCGTACAGCGCCAGCGCGCGGTAGAAGCTGCGCCGTTCTGGCGCATCGCCGGCGACCCAGCGCACCACCGCGAAGCCGGCGATGCACAGGTTCTGGATGTCGAACATGCGCTGCATGTGGGCCATCGCCTGGTCATCGATGTCGATGCGGTCGGCAAATGACTGGGTATGCACGAAGAACAGGACACCCAGCAGCGCAGCCATCACGCCGTCGATCAGGCTGATCATCCGGCGTTCGCGACGGGCGCGGGCCAGGATGAACACCAGCGGCACGCCGTACAGCACATACAACAGCAGGCTGGCGCGCGGGGTGATGTCGGACCGTCCGGCCCCCAGTGCGTCGGCCATGTTGAAGGCCATGCCACCGGCCCAGAGCAGCAGCGCCATTGCCGTGGCCCGCCAGCCCAGTGCAGCGCGGTCACGCTGGCCACGCCACAGGCAGGCCGCGGCGGCCAGCAGAGGCGCCGCGGTCAGGAACACGAACGATCCCCCACCCGCCGTACCCGGCCAGAACGCCACGACCACGCCATGGCAGATCACGAACATCAGCGCCAGCACAACCAGCATGCATCCCCCATGCGCAAGGCCGTATGGCGGCACGATAGCGCGCCGCCACGCCACAGCGGCGTGATCCGCGTTGGAAAAGACGGATACGCGACAGTGGCAGCCGTCTCGCGAAATGGTTGCCCGGCGACGCTCGCGGGCCAGCCGGGAAGCCGCCCGACAGCCGCGACCTGTAAAATGCGAAAATCCCTCCCCATCCTGGCGAGCGCCTCCGCGCCGGCCACCCCAGATATCCCGTGAAAACCCCCGAAGGACTGCGCGCCCTGATCGACGA
Source organism: Stenotrophomonas sp. 2YAF22 (assembly GCF_052114665.1). NCBI lineage: Bacteria > Pseudomonadati > Pseudomonadota > Gammaproteobacteria > Lysobacterales > Lysobacteraceae > Stenotrophomonas > Stenotrophomonas sp. 2YAF22. The sequence continues at coordinate 8,031 of NZ_JBFRFE010000053.1, forward strand.
CGGCGTGATCGATGAAGTGCTACGGCCGCTCAAGAGCGGCAAGGAAGCGGCCGTGTACGTGGTACGCAGCGGCAACGAGGTGCGCTGCGCGAAGGTCTACAAGGACATGGCCCAGCGCAGCTTCCAGCAGCGCGTGCAGTACCAGGAAGGCCGCAAGGTGCGCGGCAGCCGTGAGGCGCGTGCGGTGGGCAAGGCCAGCAAGTACGGCCGCAAGCAGCAGGAAACGGCCTGGAAGAACACCGAGGTGGACTCGCTGTACCTGCTGCGTGATGCCGGCGTGCGCGTGCCCGAGCCATACGGCTACTTCCACGGTGTGCTGGTGATGGAGCTGGTCACCGATGCCGACGGTTTCTCCGCCGCCCGCCTGGGCGAGGTGGAGCTGGAGCCCGAGCAGGCCCGCCAGTTCCACCAGACCCTTGTCCGCCAGGTGGTGCGCATGCTGTGCTGCGGCCTGATCCATGGCGATCTCTCGCCGTACAACGTGCTGGTCGGTCCCGATGGCCCGGTGGTGATCGATTTCCCTCAGGTGGTCAGTGCGGGCGGCAACAACGCCGCGCGCAGCATGCTGCTGCGGGATGTCAACAACCTCACCGCCTACCTGGGCCGTTTCGCGCCCGAACTGCTGGACAGCTGGTATGGCGAGGAAATGTGGGCGCTGTTCGAGGCGGGCAGCCTGCTGCCGGACAGTGAGCTCACCGGCACCTTCGTGCACGATGAATCCACCGTCGACCTGGACAGCGTGCGCCACGCCATCAACGATGCGCGCGAACAAGCCTTGATCCGCCAGCAGGGCCGTGAAGCGGCGGAAGAAGAAGACGACGTGTAAGCGCCACGCCATGCGTGGCGGCTCGACGCTACGGACAAGCCAGAGCAGCCGAGCGTGGGCTCGGCTACAGGGTCAGGCCTTCAGTGCGCGCGCGTGGTGGGCGATGTGCTCGCCGATGAAGCTGGCGATGAAGTAGTAGCTGTGGTCGTAGCCCGGCTGCAGGCGCAGGCTCAGCGGATGGCCGGCCGCTTGGCAGGCCTGCTGCAGGCGCTGAGGCTGCAGCTGGGTCTGCAGGAACTCATCCCCCTCACCCTGGTCGACCAGCAGCGGCAGTCGCTCGCTGGCGTTGGCGATCAGCGCGGTGGCGTCCCACTGCGCCCAGCCGGCCGGGTTGTCACCGAGGTAGGCCGTGAACGCCTTCTGTCCCCACGGCACCTGGCTGGGCGCAACGATCGGCGAGAACGCCGACACGCTGCGGTAGCGTCCCGGGTTGCGCAGCGCGATCACCAGTGCACCGTGCCCCCCCATCGAATGGCCGCTGATCGCGCGTGCGTCGTTCACCGGGAAATTTGCCTCGATCAGCGCCGGCAGTTCCTGCACCACGTAGTCATGCATGCGGTAGTGCTTCGCCCACGGCGCACGGGTAGCGTTGAGATAGAAGCCCGCGCCCTTGCCCAGGTCATAGCCCTCGGCATCGGCCACGTCATCGCCGCGCGGACTGGTATCCGGGGCGACGATGATCACGCCGTGCTCCGCCGCATAGCGCTGCGCACCGGCCTTGGTAATGAAATTCTGCTCGGTGCAGGTCAGTCCGCTCAGCCAATACAGTACCGGCAGCTTCTGGCTGGCGGCCTGCGGCGGCAGGTACACGGCGAACTGCATGTCGCAGCCCAGCGTGGTGGAGTGATGGCGATAGACGTCCTGCCAGCCGCCGGCACAGGCGCGGTGTTCGATGCGTTCCATGATGTTCTCCTGCGCGGTGCGTCAGCGCACGCGTGCTTCTGGTAGATGCCGACCTTGGTCGGCTTATCCACGCACGGCGTGGATGCCTTTGTTTATCAGTTCATCCAGCTGCGCCAGCAGGCGCAGCAACGGTTCGACGCCAGGCTGGCCATCAAGATTGCGATAGGCCGCCACGGCCACATCGCTGCGCGGCGGCCATTGGCCGTCAGCCCGGGCCTCATGCAGACGCGGCAGGAATACCAGCCCCAGCCACTGCTCGAATGGCATGCCATCGTCGCTGCCGAAGGCCGAGGTCACCGCACGCGGTGGCCCCACTTCGCCCACTACCCAGCCCTGGTCAACTTCACGAATCCGGCCGGCATGGTGACCGAGGCGCTGGTCCCGGTGCTCGGCCCCAAGGTGGTGGGTATTTGCGATTCCGCCGGGGGGCTGGTGCAGCGCGCCGCCCGGGCCGCCGGCGTCGTGCTCCCGGAAGGCCGACTCGACGGCGTCGGCTACTACGGGCTCAACCATCTCGGCTGGCTGTACCGGCTGGAGGTCGGCGGCAGGGACGTCCTGCCCGGCCTGCTCGCCGACGCCGGAGCGCTGGCCGGCTTCGAGGAGGGCCGCTTGTTTCCCCAGCCGTTCCTGGCCGGCCTCGGCTGTCTGCCGAACGAATATCTGTACTACTACTACGAGACTGCCCGTGCCCTGGCCGCCATGCGCGCCGCTCCGCAGACCCGCGGCGAGACGATCCACCGGCAGCAGTCCGAGCTTTATCCGAGGCTAGCGGCGGCCGGCCCGGATGCCTACCGGCTGTGGGATGCCGGCCGCCGGTCCCGCGAGGAGGGCTATCTTGCCGAAGCCCGGGCCAGCGGGGAGCGCCGGGACGAGGAGGATCTGGCCGGCGGCGGCTATGAGCGCGTCGCCCTGGCGGTGATGCGCGCACTGGCCGGCGGCGGGGAGGCTGAGCTGGTCCTGAATACTCCCAACGGCGTGCGCGGCCCGTTCGGCCGCGGCGGGGCTGCGGCCCCCGCGATCCCGGGCCTGCCGCTGGACGCCGTCGTCGAGGTCCCCTGCCGGGTAAACGCCGACGGCGTGGCCCCGCTACCACAGGACCGGCCGGCTGAAGGGCAGCTGGCGCTGATGCGCCGGGTCAAGGGAGTGGAACGGCTCGTAGTCCGGGCCGCCGGGGCACCCGGCGCCGACCCAACCAGCGCCGGCGCCGCGAGCGCCGGCCCAAGGAGTACCGGGACCCACCGGGAGGCCGCCCTGGCCGCCTTCGCCCGGCACCCCCTGGTCGGGTCGGACGCCCTCGCGGCCCGGCTGCTGGCCGGTTACGAGGCGGCGTTTCCCAACCTGGCGGCGCTCTGGGCTGCGGACACCTAGAGCTTGCGGTACATCACGTGCAGGCCCACGTAGCCCAGGCTCGGGTGCTCGAAGGCTTCCGGGATGGTCGCGAGGATCTCGAACCCCATGGCCTGCCACGCGGCGACGGCCCGGACGTTGCTTTCCACCACGGCGTTGAACTGCATGGCGCGGAAACCGGCGGCGCGGGCCCCGTCCAGCGAATAGGCGCACAATGCGCGGGCCAGGCCCCGGCCGCTGTGCCCGGCGCGGACCATGTAGCCGGCGTTGGCGACGTGGCTGCCGGCGCCGCCCTGGTTGGCGTGCAGCTCGCCGGTGCCCAGCACGACGCCGTCGAACTCGCCGGTGCCCACCGCGACGAAGGTGCGGCCCGGGGCCGGCTGGAACCATTTGGCGCGGGCCTGGTCCTCGGTGGTGTCCCGGTCCCAGGTGAAGGTCTCTCCCGTCCTGATGACCGGCTCCAGGATCTCCCAAATGGCAGGCCAGTCGCGGCCGGTGGCCTCGCGGATTTCCCACGCTGCCACGGCCTGCGGGGGTTCGGGG
>NZ_JBFRFE010000054.1:0-11502 GCF_052114665.1 Stenotrophomonas sp. 2YAF22
ACCTTCAGCGTGTGCGCCCGCTCTTCCTGCTGCAGCGGCACCAAGCGCGCGGCAGGCACGCCCAGCCGCCAGCCATCCTGTGCCTGCCACGGTGAATGCGGGTCGCGTGCATCGGCGGCAGCGGCCGGTGTGCTTGCTACCGCGGCGATCGCTGCCAGTTCCCACAGCGCCTGCTCACCGTCACCGGTCATCGCCAGTGCGGCCTGCTCACGCTCGATCAGCGCGGTATCCAGCTTGGCGTTGGCGAACGAGTCGGTCTGCACCAGGCGCCGCAGGAAACCGGCATTGGTGGTTACGCCCACCACCTGGCAGTCGGCCAGGGCCTGGCTCATGCGCCGCAGCGCGGCGTCGCGGTCCACGTCCCAGACGATCAGCTTGGCGATCATCGGGTCGTAGTACGGGGTGATGCTGTCGCCTTCTTCCACACCAGTGTCCACCCGCACGTTGGCCGACGGGGTCGGCAGGCGCAGGCGGCGCAGGGTGCCGGTGGAGGGCAGGAAGCCGCGGTCGGCATCTTCGGCATACAGGCGTGCTTCGAGAGCGTGGCCGTGGATGGCCAGTTCGTCCTGGCGCTTGGGCAGCGGCTGGCCAGCGGCCACGCGCAGCTGCCACTCCACCAGGTCGGTGCCGGTGATGAACTCGGTGACCGGGTGTTCGACCTGCAGCCGGGTGTTCATTTCCATGAAGTAGAAATCGCCGTCCGGGCCGGCGATGAACTCCACCGTGCCGGCACCGACGTAGCCCACAGCGCGCGCGGCATCGACGGCGGCCTTGCCCATCGCGGCGCGGCGGTCGGCGCTCATGCCCGGGGCCGGTGCTTCTTCCAGCACCTTCTGGTGGCGGCGCTGCACCGAGCAGTCGCGCTCGAACAGATACACCGCCTCACCCTGGCCACCGCCGAATACCTGGATTTCGATATGGCGCGGGCGCTCGACATACTTCTCGACCAGCACGTGGTCGTTGCCGAACGCCGAGGCCGCCTCGCGCTGGCAGCTGGCCAGCGCATCGACGAAGTCCTCGCTGCGCTCGACCTTGCGCATGCCCTTGCCGCCGCCGCCGGCGCTGGCCTTGATCAGCACCGGATAGCCGATGCCGTCGGCCTGGGTGCGCAGGAATTCCGGCGCCTGCTGGTCGCCGTGGTAGCCCGGCGTCAGCGGCACGCCGGCCTTGGCCATCAGTGCCTTGGCAGCACTCTTGTCACCCATCGCGCGGATCGCACTGGCGGGCGGGCCGATGAAGGCGATGCCGGCCGCCACGCAGGCGTCGGCGAAGTCGGCGTTCTCGGACAAGAAGCCATAACCCGGATGGATGGCCTGCGCGCCGGTGCGGCGTGCGGCCTCGAGGATGGCATCACTGCGCAGGTAGCTCTCGCGCGCGGCCGCCGGGCCGATGTGGATGGCTTCGTCTGCCAGCCGCACGTGGCGCGCATTGCGGTCGGCATCGGAATACACCGCCACGGTGGCGATGCCGAGGCGGCGGCAGGTGGCGATGACGCGGCAGGCGATCTCGCCGCGGTTGGCGATCAGGACTTTGCTGAACATGGCAACAGACTCGGTCATGGCACAGGTCACATGCGGAACACGCCGAAGCGCGTCTGCTGCGGGGGAGCGTTGAGGCTGGCCGACAAGGCCAGGGCCAGTACCCGGCGGGTATCGACCGGATCGATCACGCCGTCGTCCCACAGGCGCGCACTGGCGTAGTACGGGTGGCCCTGCTGCTCGAACTGGTCGCGGATCGGTGCCTTGAACGCATCCTCTTCCTCGCCCGGCCACTGCCCGCCCTTGGCTTCGATGCCATCACGCTTGACCGTGGCCAGCACGCTGGCGGCCTGTTCGCCGCCCATCACGCCGATGCGTGCGTTCGGCCACATCCACAGGAAGTTGGGCGAGTACGCGCGGCCGCACATGCCGTAGTTGCCGGCACCGAACGAACCACCGATCACCACGGTGAACTTGGGTACCTTGGCGCAGGCCACCGCCATCACCAGCTTGGCCCCGTCCTTGGCGATGCCACCCTGTTCGTACTTGCGGCCGACCATGAAGCCGGTGATGTTCTGCAGGAACACCAGCGGAATGTTGCGCTGGGTGCACAGCTCGATGAAGTGCGCGCCCTTCAGCGCGGACTCGGAGAACAGGATGCCGTTGTTGGCGATGATGCCGATCGGATAGCCGTGCAGATGGGCGAAGCCGGTGACCAGCGTGGCGCCATAGCGCGGCTTGAACTCGTCAAAGCGCGAGCCGTCGACCAGTCGCGCGATCACTTCGCGCACGTCGTAGGGCTTGCGCGTATCGGCCGGGATCACCCCGTACAGTTCGTGCGCCGGCAGCAGCGGTTCTTCCACCGGCTGCAGTGCCATCGCGGCTTCGGGCTTGCGCCAGTTGAGCTGGGCGATGATCGCGCGCACCCGTGCCAACGCCTGCAGGTCGTTGTCGGCCATGTGGTCGGCCACACCGGAAATGCGCGTGTGCACGTCGGCACCGCCCAGTTCTTCGGCCGTCACCACTTCACCGGTGGCCGCCTTCACCAGCGGCGGGCCGCCGAGGAAGATGGTGCCCTGCTCGCGCACGATCACCGTCTCGTCGCTCATCGCCGGCACGTAGGCACCACCGGCGGTGCAGCTGCCCATCACGCAGGCGATCTGCGGGATGCCCTGCGCGGAGAGATTGGCCTGGTTGTAGAAGATGCGGCCGAAATGGTCGCGGTCCGGGAACACCTCGTCCTGCAGCGGCAGGAAGGCGCCACCGGAATCGACCAGGTAGATGCACGGCAGGTGGTTCTGCTCGGCGATCTCCTGCGCGCGCAGGTGTTTCTTCACTGTCACCGGGTAATAGGTGCCGCCCTTGACCGTGGCATCGTTGGCCACGATCACGCACTCCACGCCGCTCACCCGGCCAATGCCTGCGACCACGCCGGCGGCGGGCACGGCATCGTCATACATGCCGTGCGCGGCCAGCGGTGCGATCTCCAGGAACGCGCTGCCCGGGTCGAGCAGCGCATCGATGCGGTCACGCACCAGCAGCTTGCCGCGTGCGGTGTGCTTGGCCCGCGCCGCCTCGCTGCCACCCAGGGCGGTGCGGGCGAGGGTGGCGTGCAGGTCGTCGACTACGGCCTGCATCGCCGCGCGGTTGCTTTCAAACGTTTCGCTGCCCGGTTGCAGCTGGCTGCCTAGGATGCTCATGGGGTGCCTTACAGGGTGCGCTGGAACAGTTCGCGGCCGATCAGCATGCGGCGGATCTCCGAGGTGCCGGCGCCGATTTCATACAGCTTGGCGTCGCGCCACAAGCGGCCGGTCGGATATTCATTGATGTAGCCGTTGCCGCCAAGGATCTGGATCGCCTGGCCGGTCAGCCACGTTGCCTTCTCGGCGGCGTACAGGATCGCGCCGGCCGCATCCTGGCGGGTGGTACGGCCCTGGTCGCAGGCGCGCGCCACGGCATACACATAGGCGCGGCAGGCACCAAGGCCCACGTACATGTCGGCGATCTTGGCCTGGATCAGCTGGAAGCTGCCGATCGGCTCACCGAACTGGTGGCGTTCGTGCACGTACGGCATGACCACGTCCATGGCTGCAGCCATCAGGCCCAGCGGGCCGCCGGACAGCACCACGCGCTCGTAGTCCAGGCCGGACATCAGCACGCGCACCCCGCCGCCGACCGCCCCCAGCACGTTTTCTTCGGGAATCTCGCAATCCTGGAACACCAGTTCGCAGGTGGGCGAGGAGCGCATGCCCAGCTTGTCCAGCTTCTGCGCGGTGGAGAAGCCCTTCATGCCCTTCTCGACCAGGAAGGCGGTGATGCCCTTGGCACCGGCGTCCATGTCGGTCTTGGCGTAGACCACCAGCACGTCGGCGTCAGGGCCATTGGTGATCCACATCTTGTTGCCGTTGAGCACGTAGCGGTCGCCGCGCTTGTCCGCGCGCAGCTTCATCGACACCACGTCCGAACCCGCGCCCGGTTCGCTCATCGCCAGCGCACCGATCTTGGCGCCGCTGCACAGGTCCGGCAGGAAGCGCTGCTTCTGCGCCTCGGTGCCGTTCTTGCGCAGCTGGTTCACGCACAGGTTCGAATGCGCGCCGTAGGACAGGCCGATGCCACCGGAAGCACGCGAGACTTCTTCCATCGCCACCACGTGGGCCAGGTAGCCCATGCCGGTGCCGCCGTATTCTTCTTCCACGGTCAAGCCCAGCAGGCCCTGCTCGCCCAGCTTGGGCCATAGTGCCAACGGGAACTGGTTGGTCGCATCGGTCTCGGCCGCGAGCGGCGCGATCTCGGCAGCGGCAAAATGGGCCACGCTCTGGCGCAGCAGGTCGATATCTTCGCCGAGGTCGAAGTTCAGGGATGGCACGTGCATTGCGATGGCTCCACGAGGGAAGGTGGGGAATGGACGCACCCGGAAGGGGAAGCGGGCGGCCGTTCACAGCAGCGGCCCGCGCGGGCGATTGGACCCCAGCGTAGCGGGGTTCGGGTAAGAAGTGAATACAAATTCAAAAATTGAAACCAGACTCAGAACATGGCCTACAAACGCTCAGCATTGATGGAAGAACGCCTGGCCGGGGCCCGTGAACGGATCCTGCTGGCCACCCGCGAACTGGTCGCCACCGGCGGCTGGCGCAACGCGCCGGTAACCGCCGTGGCCACCCAGGCCGGGGTCTCCACCGGCCTGATCTACCGCCACTTCCCGTCCAAGGCCGAGCTGTTCGTGGAAGTGCTCAACGCTGCCGTGGCCCATGAGGTGGCGATCATGGAGCGCATCGCCAGTGCGCCGCAGCCGGCCAGCGTGCGCCTGCGCCAGGCCATCACCGCCTTCGTCCGCCGTGCCCTGGCCGGCCCGGGCCTGGCCCATGCCTTCATCGTCGAGCCGGTGGATCCGGATGTGGAAGCCGAGCGCATGCGCGGCCGTCGTGCCTTCGGTGACGTGTTCCTGCGCCTGGTGGAAGAGGGCGTGGTGGCCGGTGAACTGCCGGCGCAGGACGCGCATGCTGCCGCCGCCTGCCTGGTGGGTGCCTTCACCGAAGCGATGGTCGGCCCGACCGCGCCCAGCCGCGAAGCGCACCGCGACGAGGACGCACTGGTCGAGGCCATCTGCAGTTTCTGCCTGCGGGCTGTTGGCGCAGGGTGATGCCGCTGTTGCGCGTTCGTCGGGGTGCCGCCGGTATAGGTATTGTTGCCGGTCAGCGTCAGCGTGCCGCTGCCTGCCTGGGTCAGGCCACCGCTGCCGTTGACGGCGCCACCGAGTGTCGTGTTGCCCGACAGGTTGACCACCAGTGCGCCGTTGTTGGTCACGTCGCCGATGATCGCACCGGTCGCGCCRCCATTGCCGATCTGCAAGGTGCTGCCACCGTTGATGGTGGTTCCACCGGTGTAGGTGTTGTTGCCGGTCAGGGTCAACGTGCCGGTGCCGGTCTGCACCAGGCCACCGCTGCCACCGATGGTGCCACCGAAGGTGGTGCTGGCATTGCTGCCGCCGGTGGTCAGGGTGGAACCGCCGAGCACCACGTTGCCGCTGGCAACACCGGCCAGGCCACCAATGGCCTGGTTGCCGGCCGCACTGATGTCCAGCGTTCCGGCGCCGGCCAGGTTCACCGTGCTGGCCGAGGACAGGCTGCCACCGGCGGCGACCGCCAGGGTGCCGCTGTTGATCGTCGTGGTGCCGGTGTAGCTGCTGGCGCCGCCCAGGGTCACCGTCGCCGCACCATCCTTGAGCAGGCTGCCACTGCCGGCGATGTCACCGTCCAGCGTCAGCGGCGTGCCCCCCAGCAGGGTCAACGTGCCGCTTGCCAGCTGCACGTTGTTGGCCAGGGTCAGCGGCACACTGCCGTCCAGCGTGGCGTCACCGCCTACGGTCAGCGTGCCGGTGCCCAGGGCACCACTGCTGCCCAGCGACAGACCACCGGCGTTGAGCGCCACTCCGCCACCGAAGGTGTTGCTGCCGGTGAGGCCGAGCACGCCGGCACCGTTCTTGACCAGGCCACCGGCGCCACTGATGTCCCCGGCAAAGGTGCTGTTGCCCGCTGCGTTGGTGGTCAGTGTGTTGCCGCCAAGGCTGATCGTGCTGCCGGCAACGCCGGACAATGTACCGATGGCCTGGTTGCCACCGCTGGAGATGTCAAAACCGGTACCGGCGTTGGCCAGGTTCACTGCGCCGGTAGCGGCCAGGCTGCCACCGGCGCCGATCGCCAGCGTGCCGGCGTTGATGGTGGTGCCGCCAGTGAAGGTGTTGGTGCCGGTCAATGTTTCGGTACCGGTGCCCTCCTTGATCAGTCCACCAGTGCCGCCGATCGAACCACTAAATACACCATTGGTGGCATCGCCGATGGTCAACGTGTTCGCGCCGAGGTTGACCGTGCCATTGCCGATCAGCGTGCCGAATACCTGCGTGCCGCTGCCGGCCGAAAGATCGAAGGTGGCACCCGTGGCCAGATTGACGATACCGCCTGCGCTGAGGCTGGCACCGGCACCGAGCGCGAGCGTGCCCGCGTTGATGTAGGTGCCGCCGGTATAGGTGTTGGTGCCGTTCAACGTGAGGGTAGCAACGCCGTCCTTGGTCAAGCTGCCGGCCCCCGACAGATTGCCGTTGAGGGTGAGATCGTTGCTGCCAAGTACGGTCAGGCCGGCGTTGAGCACCATGTTGTTGGCCAAGGTCACCGCACCGCTGGAATCGAGCGTGGAAGCGCCCCCAACGGTCAACGTGCCGGTTCCCAGCGCAGCGTTGTTGCCCACCACCAGGCCACCCGCATTGAGGGTGACGCCGCCACCGAACGTGCTGGCACCGTTGAGGGTCTGCACGCCGCTGCCATTCTTGACCAGCCCACCGCTGCCGGTCAGGGCACCGTTGAAGGTCGCGTCGGTGGTACCTCCCAGCGTCAGGCTGCTGCCCCCCAACGACACCGTGCTGCCGGCCACGCCCGCCAGCGAACCGATGCTCTGGTTGCCGCCGGCGGAGATGTCGAAGGTGCCGGTACCGGCCAGGTTCACCGCGCCGGTCGGCGACAGGCTGCCGCCCGCGCCGATCGCCAGCGTTCCGCTGTTGATGACGGTGCCACCGGTGAAGGTGTTGCCGCCGGTCAGGGTGACCGTTGCCGCGCCATTCTTGATCAGGCCACCGTCGCCGGAGATCGCTCCGCCCAGCGTCAGTGCATTACTGCCGAGCAGGTTGAGCGTAGCGCCTGCCAGCAGGCCAATGTCGTTGCCGAGGTTCGCGGCGATGCTGCTGTCCAGCGACGCGTTGGCGCCCACGGTCAGCGCGCCGGTACCCAGCGCACCATTGTTGCCGACCACCAGGCCACCGCCATTGAGTGCCACGCCGCCACCGAAGGTGTTGGCACCGCCCAGCGTCTGGATACCGGTGCCGTTCTTGACCAGCCCACCGGTACCACCGATCACGCCATCGAAGGTGCCGTTGTCGGTGCCGCCGAAGGTCAGCGTATTGCCACCCAGTGCCACCGTGCTGCCGGCGACGCCGTTGAGCGCGCCGATCGCCTGGTTGCCCGCGGCCGAGATGTCGAAGCCGGTGCCCGGCGCGGAAAGCGTCACCGCGCCTGTTGCCGCCAGGCTGCCGCCGGCACCGATCGCCAGCGTGCCCGCATTGATCAGCGTACCGCCGGTGAAGGTGTTGGCGCCGGTCAGTGTTTCAGTGCCGGTGCCCTCCTTGATCAGGCCACCGGTACCAGCGATGGAGCCGCTGAAGACACCGTTGGTCGGTCCGCCGACAGTGATCGAATTCGCGCCAAGGTTGACCGTACCATTGCCGGTCAGGGTGCCGAAGGTCTGGGTACCGCTGCCCGCAGAGAGATCCAGCGTAGCGCCGGTGGCCAGGTTGACGATGCCGCTGGCGGCCAGGCTTGCACCTGCCCCCAGTGCCAGCGTGCCGGCATTGACGTTGGTGCCGCCGGTATAGGTGTTCACCCCATTGAGGGTGAGCGTGGCAGCACCGTTCTTGGTCAGGCCACCAGCGCCGGAGATCACCCCGTTGAGCGTCAGCGCGTTGCTGCCCAGCACCGTCAAGCCGGCGTTGAGTGTGATGTTGTTGACCAGCGTCGCTGCCAGGCTGGTGTCGAGCGTTGCCGCACCACCCACGGTCAGCGCACCGCTGCCCAGCGCCGCGTCATTGCCGAGCACCAGGCCACCGGCATTGAGGCTGACGCCGCCGCCGAAGGTGTTGGCACCGGACAAGGTCTGCACACCTGCGCCCACCTTGACCAGACCACCGCCTCCGCTGATCACGCCGTCGAACACCGCATTGCTGGCGGTGCCGAAGGTCAGTGAATTTCCACCCAGCGCGACCGTCGTACCGAGCACGCCATTCAGCGCACCGATGGTCTGGCTGCCGGTTGCCGCCGATATGTCAAAGCCCGCGCCGGCACCACCGAGGGTGACGTCACCACCGACAGCCAGGCTGCCGCCGGCGCCAAGCGCCAGGGTTCCAGCATTGATCGTGGTACCGCCGACGTAGGTGTTCGCATTGGTCAGGGTCAGCGACGCCGCACCGTTCTTGACCAGTGCACCATTGCCGGCCACCACACCGCCAAGCGTCAGCGCATTGCTGCCCTGCAGGGCAAGCGTGGTACCCGAAGCCAGGTTGATCGCGTTGCCCACGGTGTAGGCTGCTGCAGTATCCAGCGTTGCATTGCCGCCGACGTTGAGCGCGCCCGTTCCCAGAGCGCCGGCATTGCCCAGCTGCAGGTTGCCACCGTTCAACGCCAGGCCGCCACTGAAGCCGTTGGCGTTGCCAAGGGTCAAGGTACCGGCGCCGTTCTTGACCAGACCGCCGGTACCGGACACCACGCCACCGAGCGTGAGTGCGTTGCTGCCGATCAGCGTCAGGGCCGAGCCTGCGCCAAGGTTGACTGCGTTGGTCAGATCAAGCGCAACGCTGCCATCCAGGCTGGCGTTCGCAGCAACGTTCAGCGCGCCGGTTCCAAGCGCTCCACTGTTGCCCAGGACCAGGCCGCCGCCCGCCAGGCTCAGGCCGCCACCGAAGGTATTGGCACCATTGAGCGTCAACACCGTGGCGCCGCTCTTCACCAGGCTGCCGTTGCCGGACACCACGCCGCCCAGCGTGATGTTCTGGCTGCCGGGCAGCGTAAGAATCGCACCGGTAGCCAATGCAACATTGTTGGTCAGGTTCAGCGCAGCCGATCCGTCCAGCGACACGTTGCCGCCGATGTTCAGCGCTCCGGTGCCGGCCGCTGCACTACCGCCCAGTACGACGCTGCCAGCATTGAGATTCAGACCTCCGCTGAAACCATTGGTGCCGTTCAAGGTCAGCAGCGAGGTGCCGTTCTTGGTGAGGCTGCCGACGCCGGAGATGTCGCCGGTCAGGGTGATGTTGTTGCTGCCCCCCAACGTCAACGCCGCGCCGAGGTTGACGACGTTGCCCAAGTTGAGCGCGGTAGTGCCGTCCAGCGTCGCGGCACCGTTGATGCTCAGCGCACCGGTTCCCAGCGCACCGCTGTTGCCCAGCAGCAGACCGCCGGCATTGAGCGCGACGCCGCCGGTAAAGGTGTTTGCGCCGGTCAATGTCTGTACGCCACTGCCGTTCTTTACCAGGCCTCCGCCGACGCCACTGATCACACCGGCAAAGGTCTGGTTGGTCGCGCTGCCAAAGGCAAGCGTGTTCGCGCCCAGAGCCACGGTGGTACCTGCCACGCCGGACAGTGCACCGATGGTCTGATTGCCCCCCAGGGAAAGATCCAGCGCCGCCCCAGCGCCCGACAGGTTTACAGCGCCGGTCGCGGCCAGGCTGCCGCCACTGCCCAGCGCCACCGTACCGGCAGCAACGTTCAGGCCGCCGTTGAAGGTATTGGCGCCGGTCAGCGTCAGGGTCGAAGCGCCGCTCTTTATCAGGCCGCCATTGCCACCCAGGACGCCGCCCAGCGTCAGCGGCTGGCCGCCCAGCACGTTGAGCGAACCACCCGCGGCAAGGTTGATGTTGTTGGTCAGGTTCAACGCCGCGCTTGCATCCAGCGTGGCGGCATTGTTGATGTCCAACAGGCCGGTACCCAGTGCCGTGTTGCTGCCCAGCAGCAGGTTGCCGCCATTGACGACCACACCGCCGCCGAATGTGTTGGCGCCGTTCAACGTGAGCAGCGATGCGCCGTTCTTGCCCAGGTTGCCGACGCCGGAGATCACCCCGTTCAACACCACGGGCTGGCCGCCCTGCAGCGCGAGCGAGCCGCCGGCGCCGAGCACGATGTCGTTGGCCAGGGTGAGCGCTGCGGTGGTGCCATCCAGCGTGACCTCGCCGCCCACGCTCAGCACACCCGTTCCCAATGCACCGTTGTTGCCGAGCAGCAGGCCGCCGCCGTTGAGGGCAAAACCACCGGTCAAGCTGTTGCTGCCGGACAGTGTCTGCACTCCGGTACCGACCTTGACCAGGCCACCGGTAGTGCCAGTGAAGTTGCCGGCGAAGGAGGTATTGCCGAGACCGCCTAGAGTAAGTGTGCGAGTGCCAAGGCTGACCGTTCCACCAAGCCCGGACAGCGAGCCGACGGTCTGGTTGGCTGCGGCAGTGAGGTCCAGCGACGTGCCTGCCGTGAGCGAGATCGCAGCGGTCGGTGACAGGCTGCCGCCTGCACCGAGCGCCAACGCGCCGCCCGCGATCGAGACACTGCCGGTAAGCGTGTTTGTACCACCCAGAGTGAGCGTGCCGGCGCCGTTCTTCACCAGGTTGCCTGCACCGGAAAGCGAGCCATTGAGGGTGACCGCATTACTGCCGAGCAGATTGAGGTTGCCACCACCGTTGACGACGATGTTGTTGGCCAGGTTGAAGGCCCCGCTGGTATCCAGCGATGCGTTGCCTCCCACGGTCAGCGCACCGCTGCCCAGCGCACCTGCGTTGCCCAGCAGCAATCCRCCAGCATTGAGGTTGACGCCACCACCGAACAGGTTCGCGCCGCCCAGCGTGACCACACCGGTGTTGGTCACGGTCAGGCCGCCAGCACCGGACAGCACACCACTCAAGCTGAAGGGGTTGGTGCCGCCCAACGTCAGTCTGCCAGTGTTGAGCGCAAAGGAATTTGCAAGCGTGAGCCCGCCCGCCGATGCCGCGATGGCGCCGCCGTTGACGTTGAAGGTACCGGTACCGAATGACGCCGCGTTGTTGAAGTTGACCAAGCCATCGTTGATCGTGGCACTGGTTCCGGTCCAGGCACCTTGCAGATTCCAGGTACCACTGTTGACGGTCAGGTTCTCGAATCCAGTGTAATTGCCCCAAACGAGGTTGGTCACCGTCCCGCCGGTACCCGCGCCCGGGCCCGAAGCGCTGTTCTGCAGCAGCAGGCGATCGCTGGCACCGGTACCGCCATCGACAATGCCGGCAGCGGCCAGATTCACGCCTACGGTGCCCAAAACGCCCGCAATGCCCGTTGCCAGCACGCCGCGGTTGACGCTTGAACCGGACACGGCGGTGAACGTGTTTCCCGTCGTCGTGGAGTTGCCCAGGAACGCCATGATCGCGGTGCCGGCGGAGGCGACACCGAGCGGGAAGCGGACCCCCTCATGC
>NZ_JBFRFE010000055.1:0-11435 GCF_052114665.1 Stenotrophomonas sp. 2YAF22
CCACGGATGTGGTGGCGAAGCGATGACAGCTGCGACTGCAGCCACTCGGCCAACGCACGCGAGCGCAATGCGACCGCTTCCACTCCGCCCAGCGCGGCCACGAATTCAAAGCCTCTGGCGATGGCCGGGAAGGCCGCGTAGTTGGGCGTGCCGACTTCGAATCGCTGGCCCGCATCTCGGTACAGCAGGCGATCGGTGGGTGACCACGGCCCGGAGTAGTAGCACACGCCACCACCGGCAAACGACGGCGGTTTCAGCAGGTCGAGAGCGGCCCGCCGGGCGAGCAGGCAACCCGCGCCGGTGGGGTAGCCGAATATCTTGTAGAACGACGCCACCACGAAATCGGGGTGATGACGGCCGCAATCAAGCCGGTACTGCGGCACAAGGGCCGCCGCGTCACACAGCACCGTCGCGCCGTGCGCCTGGGCCCGCTCGATCCAGGCCAGATCGTGCCGGGCGCCGGTCGCATTGGATTGCGCGGGAAAGGCGAGCAGATGAGGCGCGCCGGGCTGCAGCCGCTGCAGCGCACGCCACATCAGCCCTTCATGCAGCAGCAGCTCGTCATCCAGCGGAATGTACTTCACCTGCGCGCCCTTCGCCGTAGCGTACTCGCGCAAGCCGTGTACCGAGGTGTGATTGTCCTTGGTCAGCAGTGCCTGCGACCCGGCCTGGAACGGGAATGACTCGGCCACCAACCGGATTGCGCTGCTGGCATTGGCGGTGAACAGTATCTCGTACTCCTCCGGCGTGGTTCCGAAGAAGGCGTGGATCTGCTCACACGCCCCATGAAGTGCGTCCTGGGATGCTTTCGATCCGCTGTGCGGATTGCCGAGAATCGTCCGCTTGAGTGCCTGGTAATCCTGCTCAAGCAGGCTGTCGGGTGGCAATGTTCCGCCCACGTGATCCAGATAGGTCACCTGTTGCTCATCCAGCCGCGCATATTCCTGCTGGCGCATGGCCTCGACCTGATCATGGGGATAATCGGGGTGGTCGGCGAGGAACCGTGCGCGAGCGCTTTCGAAGCCGCGCATCGCGCGCGCATCCTGCTGCAGTGGCAGGTGGAACGCCAGCAGGGGTGAGAAATCCGGCGCCCGGAGGGCGGCCTGCGCAGGGGTGTGTGCAGCATCGACACAGCCGCGCAGCAACCAGGCTTCCACCTGGTAACGCCGGTCTGGCACTGCTGCATGGACGGCGTCCAGCATCGCGTCCAGATAGCGCTCCCTGCTGGGGGCGTCGCACTGGTTGAACTCCTCCAGAAGGATGCAGGCGTTGAACAGGAACTCGCGCACATCGGCGTCGCCCATGGCAAACGCGAGGGGCCGCAGTTCAGCCATCTCGCCCTCGCGCGGGGAAAGTCCTTCGATCGCGAACGCGCGTGTGATGGGCGACGGGTCGGTCAGGCTCAGGGCTGCATCCATCAGCCGGGAGGGCATGCCAAAGTGCTGCCGGGACTGTTCGCGGGCCAGCTCGAACAGCTGGTTGTAGTGGAATGCCGTGGCGTAGACCCGTCCGCCAGGGCGGAGCACGCGCCTGAACTCGCGGGCGACGCGCGCCTTGTCCGGCGGGAACATCAGGCCGAACCCGCAGACGATGACGTCGAAGCTGGCGTCGGCGAAGGGCAGCTCCGCCATGTCCACATCGGCAAGGAGGGGCACGTTGCGCTGCACCTCATCGCTCAGCACGCCGCGTGCCACGTTCACAGCGATCGCTGAGAGATCGGTGGCGACCAACCGTAGGCCGAGCGGCCTGCTCAGGTGCTGGTAAAGGTTTGCGGTGATGACCCCGGTGCCGCAGGCGACCTCCAGGACGTCGGACGCGTTGAAACCGGCCCGGATGTCGCCAGCGATCTCCTCGGCCAGCAGCTTTCCGTACGGACCGAAAATGCGCTGGCTCAGTACGCGCTCATAGAACTCCATGAACGTGCTGAGAGACCATTTCCGTTCGGATACAACCTTGCACTGATGCGGCGAGACATCCTGCATGGCACGCTCCCTGTGGCCGGAGGCCGGTGAATCTTCGCCGCCTTTATTGCATGGGAGTAAATGTCTTTAAGTGATATTAATCACATAAAGCGGGATTGATAATCCGTGAAAGGCCGGGCAGCCCTATATTCCCCCATTCATGGGGCAACGGCCGATTCGGCGCTTGCATCATTCTGTTCTGCAGCATCGCTTCGCGCAGGCTCAGCGCACCGACTGCGGCACACGGCGCAGCTTGCCGGTGTCGTATCCCATTGCCTGGATGCGGGCGACCGCCTGCTGGTAGTCCGCGTCGCTCACCTGCGGCGTGCGCGCCATGTACCACACGTAGTCACGCTTGCTGCGGGCCACGATGGTCTGGGTGTAGCCCTCATCCAGCCAGGCAATCAGGTATTCGGCCTGGATGGGCCAGATGAACTGCATTCCCCAGACCGCACCATTGCCGTGTTTTTCCACACGGCCCACCGGGTGCATCGACTTCTGTGGCGACTGGAAGCTGCCCTTGCGATAGGTGAAAGTGGTCTGGATGCGGCCATCGGCCTGCAGCGCGTAGCTTTCCACCGCGTCGAAGGCCTCGCGCTCGGGCCAGGACGGAATATGGGCGATGACATACCAGTCGCCCATGAAGCGCGGCACGTCCACCTTCGGAGGCAGCGGGATGGGGCGGGTGTCGTGGCTGCTGCAGCCTGCGCCGAACAGGGCAACGGCCAGCAGCGGGAACAGCGATGAGATACGCATGAGGGCGGTCTCCTTCAACGCGGGCGGAACAGGTAGTGGGCGACCAGCCATTGCTGGCCGTCGTCGTAGCCGAACAATTCGGCGCAGGCCATCCAGAACATGCGCCAGCGCTGCCACCAGATGCGTGCCGCCGCTTCGTCGCCATAGGTCTGTGCCAGCACCGGCAGCAGCTGTTCACGGGCGTCATCCTGGTTGGCCAGCCAATGGTTGGCCGTGCGCTGGTAGTGCGTGCCGTCCAGCAGCCAGCGCTGGTCCAGCACCAGGTCGCGCTGGAAGTGCAGCAGCGTGTCCGCTGCCGGCATCAGGCCGCCGGTGAAGAAGTGCCGGCCCATCCAGTTGTCGTCGCCCTCGGTCTCGAACGGATACATCAGCGTGCGATGGGCGAAAATGTGCACGAACAGCGCACCGTCCGGCTTCAGCCAACGGGCAATGCGGCCCAGCAGGCGGTCGTAGTTGCGGACATGCTCGAACATCTCCACCGACACGCAGCGATCAAACGCAGCGGCAGGCAGGTCCAGCTGGTTGACGTCCCGGGTGAGTACCTCGACGTTGCCGAACCCGCGCGCCTCGCACTGGGCCAGGATATGGCTGCGCTGGCTGTGCGAGTTGGACACGGCGGTGATGCGCGCGTTCGGGTAGCGCTCGGCCATCCACAGTGTCAGCGAGCCCCAGCCGCAGCCCAGCTCAAGAATGTCCTGGCCGTCGGCCAATCCGGCGCGCTGCCCGTACAGCTCCAGCATCGCATCCTCGGCCTGGTCCAGCGTCTCGCGGCCGGTGCGGTAGTAGCAGCTGCTGTACTTCAGGCGACGCCCCAGGCAGCCCTGGAAGAAGGCGGCAGGCACTTCGTAATGCTGGCGGTTGGCCGCATCCACGTGCAGTGCCAGTGGGCTGCCAGCGAGCTCGGCGATACGGCGGCTGAAGCGATGCGCCTGCTCCTCCATGCTGCCGCTCGACTCCTCGGCCAGGCGTTGCGCACACAGGCGGCGTATGCCCGCGCGCAGCGCCGCATCGGGCAGCCAGCCACGCTCGGCCCAGCCGGTAAGACCGGCTTCCGTATCGGCAACCGGAGCAAGGGACGGGGTGCTGTTCATCGGGATCACTCCTTGGGGCTGCGCGGAAACCAGGGGAAGAACATCGGGGTACTGCGCTGGTAGTCGCGATAGTCATCGCCTCGACTGCGCAGCGCCTGTTTCTCGGTGAAGGGAACGCCACTGAGGTAGCGCAGGAACACGTACATCAGCACCGGCCCGGACCAGGCCAGCCACCACAAGGGTGAGCCGGCTGCCAGCAGTACATAGGTGAACCAGTGCAGCCACTCGAAGAAGTAATTGGGATGGCGCGTGTACCGCCACAGTCCTTGGCGGCAGGTCCGGCCCCTGTTCGCCGGGTCGGCCCGGAAGCGTGCCAGCTGACGGTCGGCCAGTGCTTCGCCGCCCACGCTGAGCAGCCACACGACGACCGCCGCTGCGATCCAGCCAGGCATGTCGCTGTGGGGATTGCCGGCCACGGCCGTGAACGGCAGCGCAAACAGCACCACCAACAGCGCCTGCGCCATGAAGAAGCCGAAGATCCTGCCCTGGTGGCCGTGCCAGTGTTCGCGCAGATAGCGATAGCGACCGTCTTCTTCCTCGCTGCGTACGCGGCGCCACAGATGCAGGGCGAGACGACTTCCCCACAGGCCACCGAGCACGGCCAGTGCGATGCGTGGCTGCAGCGCGCCATCGCCCAGCCATGCAAGCAGCAGCGCGCCTGCCGCCACGCCCTTTGCCCACAGCACATCGACGATGCCGATGTTGCGCTGCCTGCGCTGCCAGGTCCAACCCCAGGCCATGATCACCACGGCGTACAGCAGTACCCACCACAGAATGCTCATCAGGCGGCTCCGATCAATGGGGTGTCACGATTGCTGGGCGTTCCGCGACGGGCGACGGCGCACAGCAGCGACAGTGCCACGCACCAGCCCAGCGCCAGTGTTGCCACGCCCAGCCAGGCCGGGGCGGTGAAATGTACGGCCTGGAAACCCCGCGCCGCAGACAGATACGCCAGCGGCGCCAGCAGGCCCAGGGCCACCGGCAGCATCCAGTGCCGCTGCAGGAACGCCATCGACGCCGTCAGCGTCATCGCAAAGGCCGCCCACAGCGCGAAAATCCACGGTGGCGGCACCCATCCAAGCGGTGCGGCGGCGTACTGCACAGCACCGCTGGCTGCAGCGCTGCCATCCACCAGCCAGGCACACCCCAGCGCGAGCAACAGCAGGCGCAGCTCCAGGCGTGGCCGCGTCGAGGCAAGCAACTGGCTGCCGACATAGAGCGTGGCCGACAGCAGGGCCGGCCATTGCCAGCCGCGGCCGGCTCCGGCAACGGCGCACAGCCATACCAGCTGGTTGCCGATTACGTTGACCCAGGTGCGGCGCATGTCAGCCGGCCCGTTGGCCATGGACGTCCGTCTCGGGACGGTAGCCCGGCCGCGCCAGCAGCAGATGGGACACGCCGATCGAGCGCTCGAGGAAGCCGCCCTCGCAGTAGGCCAGATAGAACTCCCACAGCCTGCAGAAGCGGTCATCGAAACCCTGCGCACGTACCGCCGGCAACTGCGCCAGGAAGCGCTGCCGCCAGGCGCGCAGGGTGAGTGCATAGGAGTGGCCGAAATCCTGCTGGGCGATCAGCTGCAGGTCGCAGGCCCGGGTCTTGGCGGCCAGGATGGCGTTGATCGAGGGGATGAAACTGCCGGGAAACACGAAGCGCTTGATGTAGTCCACGCTGCGGCGCGCCTGCTCGTAGCGCTGGTCCTCGATGGTGATGGCCTGCAGCAGGGCCACGCCATCGGCCTTCAGCAGCCGCTGCAGGGTCGCCATGTAGGTGTCCAGATACTCGGCACCGATGGCCTCGATCATCTCGATCGACACCAGCTTGTCGAACTGGCCCTGCAGATCACGGTAGTCCTGCATCAGCAGGGTCACGCGCTCCTGCAGGCCCGCCTCGGCCACACGCTGGGCGGCAAGCGCGTGCTGTTCGGCGGAGATGGTGGTGGTGGTCACATGGCAGCCGTAGTGCTGGGCGGCATGCAGGGCGAACCCGCCCCAACCGGTACCGATCTCGACGACGCGATCACCGGGTTGCAGCTGCAGCTGCTGGCAGATGCGGTCCAGCTTGCGGCGCGAGGCGGTTTCCAGCGAGTCGCCGGCATCGCTGAACACCGCCGAGGAGTACATCAGGTCCGGCGACAGGAACAGCGCGAAGAAGTCATTGCCCAGATCGTAGTGGGCGGCGATGTTGCGGCGACTGCCTTCGCGGCTGTTGCGCCGCAGGCGGTTCCAGCCGCGCAGCAGCCAGCCACCGATCCGCGCCGGCCCGCGTTCCATGCCATCCAGCAGGTCGCGGTTGAGTACCAGCAGCCGCACCAGGGCCACCAGGTCATCGCAGTGCCAATCGCCGTGGATGTAGCTCTCACCCGCGCCGACGCTGCCCTGCGCGGCCACCTTGCGGTAGAACGCCATGTCGCTGATGGTCACCGTGGCCTGCAGTGCGCCGGCACGATCACCGAGGATGACCTCGCCCAAAGGGTCGCGTACCCGCAGCCCGCCTTCGCGCAGCGGCGCCAGTACCGCCAGCAGCCTCCGGCGCAGGAATGCGTCCACCGCGCCGGGGCGGGGCAGGGCAACGGAAGGATTCAGCTCGTTCATCGCGGTTTCTCGGCAAGAGCGGGGTGGTCATGCACGGGATTGCGCTTCAGCCACAGGCGCAGTGCCTGCCAGTGGATGGCGGCTACCACCTGCACGGTCATCAACGGGTGGAATGCCAGGACCCGGGCCAGGCCGCGGCCATCGAGCGGGCGTCGCTGCATCGCCTGGGTGGCATCGAACTGCCGGACACCGTCGCGCCAGACCTGCATATGTACGCGCAGATCATCGCCGGGCGCGGTGAAGCGCCAGTCGTAGCGGCAATCCATCGGCATGAAGGGGGAAACGTGGAAGGCTTTGTCGAACTGCCAGCGCAGGGCACGCCCCTGCGGCTGTGCACTTTCAACGGGCAGCACATAGGCGTGCCGTTCCTTCCACGGTGTGTTGGTGATGTCGGCGACGATGCAGTCCAGGGTGCTGCCGTCGGCCCGGTAGCAGTAATAGAAGCTGACCGGATTGAACACGTGGCCACCGAAGCGCAGGTGCGCCAACAGACGCACCGGGCCGTCCGGGCGCCGCCCCAGCACGGTCGCGGCATGATCACGCACGGCGTCTGCAAGTGATGTCGCGGGATCGCCGAGATAGTCGCTGCGGCGGAACTCTGCCAGGTTGCGTCGCCCGACCGACCATAGCCAGCGCCCGGCGAATACCTGGTCCAACTCGTCCAGGTCCAGCAGCAGCTGCGCGATGGGGTAGCGGAAGGCATGCGGATGCGGATGGTGCCGGCGGTGGACCACCTGCCCGATGTAGAGGGCGCTGGCGCTCATGCGGCCACCTCCACCTGCAGGGGAGGCGGCGCGCCGGCATTGCGCAGTTGCAGCGCATCCACTACGCGGCGGGCACTGCGGATTCCATCTTCGTGGAAGCCCCAGCCCCAATACGCACCCGCAAACCAGGTGTGCCGCCGGCCCTGCAGTTCGGCCCAGCGCCGCTGCGCGTCCACCGCAGCCGGATCATGCACCGGATGCGCGTAATGCAGACGGCGCAGCACCTTGGCCGGATCGATGGCCTCGCTGCGGTTGAGGGTCACCACCAGCGGCGTATCACCGGGCAGCCCCTGCAACAGGTTCATGCAGTAGCTGACCGTGCAGGGTGCGGTGGGGTCGCGCGGTACATGCGCGTTCCAGGCCGCCCACGCCTTGCGGTTGGCGGGCAGCAGCGAGGCGTCGGTGTGCAGTACGGCCTCGTTGGGTTGGTAGCGGATCGCGCCGAGCACCGCATGCTCGATCGGATCGGCGTCGGCCAGCAGGGCAAGGGCCTGGTCGCTATGGCAGGCCAGGATCACTTCATCGAAGCCTTCAATGCCGGTTGCGGTGTGTACGCGTGCCCCCCAGGGCATGCGCTCGACCGCATGCACCGGGCATTCCAGCCGCTCGTGCACCCGCCAGCGCGCGCGCAGGGCGTCCACGTAGCGCGCCGAGCCGCCCTTGACCACGCGCCAGGGCGCGCGCCCGGTCATCTGCAGCATCTGGTGATTGGCCATGAACTGCACCAGGTAACGCGCCGGGAAGTCCAGCACCTGCGCGGTCGGCGAGGACCACAGCGCCGAGGCCATCGGCAGCAGATGTTCCTGCACGAACGCTTCGCCATAGCGCTGGCTGTGCAGGTACTGGCCCAGCGTGGGGCCCTGTTCCTCGCCCAGCAGCAGGGGCGCGTCGCGATAGAAGCGCCGCAGGTCGGCCAGCATTCCCCAGAAACGCGGTGAGAGCAGGTTGCGGCGCTGGCAGAACAGGCCATCCAGCGACGTGGCGTTGTACTCCACGCCGCTGCGCTCGCTGTGCATCGAGAAACTCATCGTGGTGGGCTGCGAGTCCACCCCAAGTTCATCGAATAGGGCCGACAGCAGCGGATAGTGCAGGGCATTGAAGACGATGAACCCGGTGTCGACCGCCATCCTGCGGCCGTCCACCGTCACCTCGTGGGTGTGGGTGTGGCCGCCCAGGTAGTCGTTGGCCTCGAACAGGGTGACGTCATGCTCGCCGTCCAGCCACCACGCGCTGGCCAGACCCGCGATGCCGGAACCGATGATCGCGATACGCATGTCAGTGCCTCGCCTTGGCCAGTACCCAGGCCGGGATCGGCTTGAGGCCCTTCACCAGGCCCAG
This sequence comes from Stenotrophomonas sp. 2YAF22, assembly GCF_052114665.1. NCBI lineage: Bacteria > Pseudomonadati > Pseudomonadota > Gammaproteobacteria > Lysobacterales > Lysobacteraceae > Stenotrophomonas > Stenotrophomonas sp. 2YAF22. The sequence goes on from NZ_JBFRFE010000055.1 coordinate 8,502, forward strand.
CGCAGCCATTGCGCGCAGGCCATACCAGCTGATGTCGATCTCCCACCAGCGGAAGCCCTGGCGGGCGGTGCCGGGAAAGAAGTGATGGTTGTTGTGCCAGCCTTCGCCGAAGGTCAGCAGCGCCAGCCAGAGGTTGTTGCGGCTGTCATCACGGGTCTCGAAGCGGCGCCGGCCGAATCGGTGCGCCAGCGAATTGATGGTGACCGTGGCGTGGAACAACACCACGGTGGAGATGAAGAAGCCCCAGACCAGCAGCTGCGGGCCGGAGGTATGCAGGCCCGGTGCCACACGCTCGAGCACCGCGCCCACACCATACAGCGCAGCGGCCAGCAACACGGGAACCACGGTGTCGAACCGGTCCAGCCAGCGCAGCTCGGGGTAGCGGGCCAGATCGGGAATGCGCTGCAGATCGGTGGCAAAGGCGCTACGGGTGAGGAACCAACCCATATGGCTGCGCCAGAACCCGCCCTGGCGCGGGGAATGCGGGTCCTGCGGTTGATCGGCGTGGCGGTGGTGGTGGCGGTGGTGCGCTGCCCACCAGAGCGGGCCACGCTGCACGCTGGCGGCGCCGATGACCGCGAACACGAACTGCACGGTGCGCGATGCCTCGAACGTCCGGTGCGAGAAGTAGCGGTGATAGAACGCGGTGATGGCGAACATCCTGATCGCGTACAGGAACACTGCGACGGCAACCGCTGTCCAGGACACGCCCACCCAGATCACCCCGAGGCAGGCCACGTGCAGCAGCGCGAAGGGCAGGGCGCGCAGCCAGTCGATGCGGTCACCCTGGCTGCCGTCGATCGCCGCTTCGCTTCCGGCATCGGTGTCGAACCAGCGCTGGAAGGTGCGCAACAGGCGCGAACGTCTGCGGAGTGGAGGCGCTGCGGATGCCATGGACGGAAGCCCGAGGGAGTCGATTGCCTACCTCTACGCGTTGCAGTGCAGGTTGGATGCAGTGGATTGCAGCTGACTGCATGTTCACCTGGTCGTAACACCGCAGCTGGCTACCAGCGGTCGCTGCAGCTCAGTGCGCCAGCGCTGCTCCGGCTGCTCGGTTGCGGGCGCGGCAAAGCGCACGGTCACCTGCGGATAATCGCCACGTGCATCGCGCAGGTTGCTGGTACCACGGAACTCGAGCAGGCGGCGATCAGCATCGGCGTAGACCAGCGACAGACGTGGGGCCACCGCGCCGAACCAGGTATCAAGGCGGACATTCACCGCATGGGCGGAAAGCCCCTGCCAGCGCACCGGGCCCAGGTACTGCACCTGCACGGGGTAGAAGCGTTGCCGGCCGGGCACCAGAAAAGGAAGGCTGACGGGTGCTCCATCCTGCAGCGTGCGCCAGTGGGCCCGCACGGCGGCATCGAAGCCGGCGTCGATCACGGCATCCGGGGGCAGCGGCAGCTGCCTGGTTCGGGAAGGCGTGGACGTGTCCTCCTTCCAGTCGACCCGGACCACGCCGGGGTCGACCCTCACATCGGCCGCTTGGCCGCTGCGGGCGTCCTGCAGCACATAGCCCCGCACCTGCGGCCGGGTGGCGGCGGGCATCTGCTTGCGGGCGAAAGGTTGGCCCGCAGGGCAAAGGTATTCCACCCAGCGTTCGCTGCCATCGCCGGCGCCGCGCTGCCAATGCACTTCGCGGTAGGCAATGACTCCGTTGGCCAGGGTGGCCACGCCCTCCGAACGCAGCAGCGGCGCGGCCGAAGCGGCGCAGGGCATGCAGAGCAGCAACCAGGCAAGACGCATCGGGGCGATCCATGGGAGGCTTGCGGGCCTGTACGCGCGACGGCGCCGGCTGGATGCACGTTGGCACCCATCCCGGGTGCATCCAACAGGCGCCACCGTGCGTAGAGGGAAGGACTCCTCTTCACCCAACGGCAGCCCCCGCCGATGTACCGTCCTCCCGCCAGTCCCTCCCATCCCTTCGACACCGCGCGGATCGTGTCCAGTTCACAGCAGCCCAGCAACGAGCCAACGAACTGGAACGGCGAGATGGATGGCGTCGCCAGGCTGCGCGATCGTGACTGCTTCATGCGCATCTACGACCATTTCATGCCGCGCCTGTGCATTTATCTGCGTGGCCTTGGGGCACCCGCAGCGGTGGCCGAAGAGCTGGCCCAGGAATGCCTGCTGCGCCTGTGGCTGCGCGCGGCCGAGTTCGATCCTGCCCAAGGTGCGCTGAGCACCTGGTTGTATCGCATCGGCCGCAACCTGCACATCGACCGCGTGCGTCGCGAACGCAGCTGGATGCAGGTGCAGGAAGCCGTGGAAGACGCCGCTGCCGCCGACGTCGGCGAGCGCAGCAGCGCCGAGCAGTTTGCCGACCATGCCCGCCTGCGCCAGCGCATCAATGAACTGCCGGCCACGCAGGCGCGTCTGGTTCGCATGTCCTACTTCGAGGCCAAGAGCCACAGCGAGATCGCGCAGGCGCTTGGGATGCCTCTGGGCACGGTCAAATCACACCTGCGACGAGCGTTCCTGCAGTTGCAGTCGAAGGTCGGGGGTGCACCATGAATCCGCACCACCACCTGCATGAGTCGACGCTGATGAGCTACGCCGCCGGTGCTCTGCCGGCACCGTTGAGCATCGTCGCCGGCACCCATCTGGAGCAGTGCCCGCACTGCCGCCAGCGGCTGCGCGAAGCGGAGGCCATCGGAGCCGCACTGCTGGAGCAGACCCAGCCCGTGGCGGACGAGGCGCGGCGGGCGGGCCTGCGCGAAGCGATGCTTGCGCAGCTCGTCGAGGTCCAGGCCGACGCGGTGCCAGGCCCGCTACGGTCGATGCCGCGCGAACGCCCTGAGGCGGATCCGGACCATCTGCCGACGTCGCTGCATCCGTACTTCGGCGATTCGCTGGGCCGTCTGCACTGGCGCTGGATTGCACCTGGGGTGCATTGCATCCGTGCCGAACAGATGCCGTCGCTGATCATGCTGA
>NZ_JBFRFE010000056.1:0-11426 GCF_052114665.1 Stenotrophomonas sp. 2YAF22
GTATCGGTGCGTCCTTCAGCAAGGCACGGGCGATCGCCACGCGCTGCTGCTGGCCACCGGACAGGCGGGCACCGCGCTCGCCCAGTTCGCTGTCGTAGCCCTCTGGCAACGCACGCAGGAAGGCGTCGGCCTCGGCGGCACGGGCTGCGTCCTCCACCTCGGCGTCACTGGCCTCCAGCCGACCATAGCGGATGTTGTCGCGTGCGCTGGAGGCGAACAATGTCGGCTGCTGCGGCACCAGCGCCAGCTGCGCGCGAAGCTCGGCCGGATCGACCTCGCGCACATCGATGCCGTCCACGCAGATGCGGCCGCTTGCCGGATCGTGGAAGCGCAGCAGCATCGACAGCACCGTGCTCTTGCCGGCGCCTGACGGGCCGACCAGGGCGACGGTTTCACCCGGCCGCACGTGCAGGTTGAAATGGTCCAGCGCGGCCTGGTCCGGTCGCTGCGGGTAGTTGAACACCACGTCGTCGAAATGGATTTCGCCACGCAGCGGCTGTGGCAGCGCACGCGGCTTGGCCGGGGCACGGATCTCGATGTCTTCCTGCAGCAGCTCGCCGATGCGGCCCATGCCGCCGGATGCGCGCTGCAGTTCGTTCCACACTTCGGCCAGCGCACCGACCGAACCGCCGCCGATCAGCGCGTACAGCACGAACTGGCCCAACGTACCGGCGCTGAGGCGCCCGTCGATGACGTCGTGCGCGCCCAGCCACAACACCCCGACAATCGCACCGAACACCAGCAGGATGGCGCTGGCGGTCACCAGCGACTGCGCGCCGATGCGCCGGCGCGCGGCACGGATCGCATCGCCCAGCGCATGGTCGAAACGGCCGCGTTCATAGGGCTCGCGCGCATGCGCTTGCACGGTGCGCACCGCGCCCAGCGTTTCGCTGGCCAGGCTGTTGGCATCGGCGATGCGGTCCTGGCTGCTGCGCGCGATGGTACGCAGCTTGCGCGCGCCGATGATGATCGGCAGCACTGCCAGCGGGATGCCGAGCAGCGACCAGGCGGCCAGCCGCGGACTGGTGACAAACAGCATCGCCAGGCTGCCGACCACGGTGACACTGCTGCGCAGCGCCACGGACATGGTCGAGCCGACCACGCTGCGCAGCAGTTCGCTGTCGGCGGTCAGGCGCGAAACCAGCTCGCCGCTGCGGCTGCGGTCGTGGAAGCCGGCGCCGAGCTGGATGAGGTGCGCGTACAGCCGGCTGCGCAGGTCCGCCACGACCTTCTCGCCGAGCAGCGAAACAAAGTAGAAGCGCGCCGCCGTCGCCAACGCCAGCACCACAGCGACCAGCATCAGCAATGCAAAGGCACGGTTGATCTGGCCCCCGCTGCTGAAGCCGTGGTCGATCATCTGCTTCACCGCCGGCGGCAGGCTCAGGGTCGCTGCCGAAGAAACGGCCAGGGCCAGCAGCCAGGCGCTGAACAATCCGCTGTGGCGGCGCACGAACGGCCACAGTGTGCGCAGGCTGCCGAGGCGGCGCAGCGGCGGGGAGGCCGGGTCGGTCGCCGGTGCGTCCTTGTCAGTCATCGAGGGGGTCATCTTGGATACGGATACGATCACGGGTGGCGTCGCGCAGGCGGATTTTCAATGCGTCGACCTGCTCTGCGGGCAATTCCACCCGCAATCTCACGCCATTGGCATCAAACTGTTCATCGCGTTTTTCGGCCGCGTGGGCCGGCAGGGCCGCATGCAGCGCGCCCAGGTCCTCGAATCCAGCTACCAGCTGCAGCCGCGCCATCGCCACCAGTGGCAGGCGCGGCGCGGTGCGCAGGCATTCGGCAGCGGCGCCGCCGTAAGCCCGGACCAGGCCACCGGCGCCCAGCTTGATGCCGCCGAACCAGCGGGTGACCACCACCATCACCCGGTCGAATCCCTGGCCATCGATGGCGGCCAGGATCGGGCGGCCCGCGGTGCCGGCGGGCTCGCCGTCATCGCTGGAGCGATAGTCCTGGCCGTGCCGGTAGGCCCAGCAGTTGTGGGTCGCATCGGCTACCGATACGTCCTGCAGARATGCCATCGCCGCAGATGCGCTCTCGATCGGCGCGGCATGCGCGATGAAGCGGCTGTGCTTGACGTCCAGGGTGTGGTTGACCGGTTGGGCGAGGGTGTCGGGCATTCCCTTCATTCTACGGGCTTGCCGCCGACGTGCCTCAGTCGTCCAGCAACGGTCGCACATCCTTTGGCAGGCGCGCCTCTGGATAGGTCTGCAGATAACGCTCCAGGCTCGCCCGGGCCAGGTCGCGCTGGCCGGCGTCGCGGCGCTCGCGGATCTTCTGCAGCCATTGCCGGCGTGGCAGCCCGGCATCGGCCTGCACTTCGGCCTGTACCGCGTCCGCGCTGAGGTTCGCGTCGCTTGCGCGGCGCATGACGCCAGGCGCGGTTCTGCCGGCCGCCTCCTGCTTGGCTGCGGTGAGTGCGACGCGGTCTTCGGCGATGGCCTGCGCGGAGGTCATTGATTCCGCCGTCGCCGCAGTGGCCTTGCGCGCCCTCATCGTCGCGGCAGGAGCCGCAGGGGCAGGCGCCGAATAGGCTTCGGCTGCGGGCGCTGCCGCCGGCATCGGGGGCGGCGCAAACGCTGTGTCGGCTGCAGGCGCAGGTGGCGGTGCCGGCGCCAACATTGGAGCGGGTGCCTGCCGGGGTGCGGCAGGCGCGGGTTTCACCACCTCCGCGATGGCCGGTGCCGGTGCCGGTGCTGCGTTGGCCGCCGCGGGTGCCGGTGCTGCGGCCGGTGCAGGTAGCTGTGCGGCTTCGGTGGCCGCAACATCGGCGGCCGCGCTGTCGTAGGCAGTGCCTTCGGCGCTCGCATCGGCCGCCATTTCCTGTACAGCAGGCGCAGCGGCCCCTGCCTCGGCAGGGGCCGACGGAGGCTCTGGACGCATCTGCCAGGCGATGCCAACGGCGAACACCGCCGATGCGGCAACGCCGAACACGGCCGGCCAGCGGCGGCGCGGGCGCAGCGTGCGTGGTGCCGCCGGRGACGCGGTTGCCTCGCGTACCGGCGTGTCCACGGCCGCACGCGCAGCGGCGAGGATCGCCGCGTCCAGTGCCGGCGGAGGGCCCTGTTCGGTGCGGCGCCCAAGCAGGCGTGCCAGTTCGCGTTCTTCCGGCGTCAGTGCATCGTCTCGGTTCATGCGTTCAGTCCCGCACGCAGCTTGTCCATCGCATAGCGCAGCCGCGATTTCACGGTTTCCCGGCCAACGCCGGTGATCTGGCCGATCTCCTCCAGGCTCAGTTCCTGTTCCAGCCGCAGCTGCAGCACTTCGCGCTGTTCTGCGGGCAGTTCTTCCATCGCCAGCTGGATGCGGCGACGTTGTTCGAATTCGGACAATTCCGCTTCCGGTGTCTGCCCATCTTCCAGCGCGGCCAGGCGCAGATCGGCATCGGCCGGTGCAGGGGGGCGATGGCGGGCGGCGCGCCAGTGGTCGTTCAGGCGGTTGTGGGCGATGCGGAACAGCCAGGTGCTGAAGGCGGCATCGGCCTGCCAGCCTGCACGCGCGCTGATCACCCGCTGCCAGACGTCCTGGAACATCTCCTCGGCCAGCGCGGTGTCGCGCAGCTGCCGCAGCAGGAAGCCGAACAGGCGCTTGCGATGACGGGCATACAGGCTTTCGAACGCGTGCACTTCACCGGCGGCCCAGGCCAGCATCAAGGCTTCATCGGTTGGCAGGGCGCTGGCATCCACGCCGTACAGGGTAAGCCCTGCAGGCGGTGGCGCATAGCCAGCGATGGGGTGGGACAGGGCGACAGTCACGGCAGGAACCGGGAGGGGATCGAAAGGAAAAACGCCCGAGGGCACGTTTCGGGGTTGCCGGGCTTCCATTGCCCCCCGGGTGGCGCGTTATGCTCGGTAATTCAGGGGAGGCGGCGCTCAGGCGGCGCCAAGAGAACGTCATTTGTCCACCGAAGCCGACCGCGCGCTGGAAGCGTCAAACAACGAGCCTGTGCTGAGCGCAGCGCTGGTGCGCGCGCTGCATGCGCTGCTGCCGGAAACGGCGATCGTGCGCGTCGGCTGGGACGATCCGCAGCTCGGCAGCGGGCAGGGTGGTTGGCCGATCGGCGGTGGCGAGGAGGACATCTGGCAGCCGCTGGCCGACCATGCTGAAGGCCGCCACGGCTGGGAATACGACGGCGCCCGGCTGCTGCTGTCGGTACGCGGCGCGACGCCTTCCCCGGCCTGGTGGGGGCTGGCCCGGCAGGCCATGGAGCTGGCCCTGCAGCGGGGCCGCCAGGCGGGGCAGATCAAGGCGCTGGAAGAAGCTGAGCGGTTGCAGCAGGCCCTGTTCCAGATTGCCGACCTGGCCGGTGCGGACCTGGAAATGAGCGAGATGCTGCGCCACGTGCATGGCGTGCTGGGCACGCTGATGTACGCGCAGAACTGCTACATCGTCGAGTATGACGATGCCCGCCGGCAGATCCGCTTCCTGTACTTCGCCGACCAGGTCGATGACTTCGTCGCCGATCCGGCGCAGGGCTACGACATCGACCAGATGCCGCGCAGCCTGACAGTGGCGCTGCTGCGGCATGGCCGGCCGTTGAGCGGGCCTTCGCGCGAACTGCTGGCGCGGGTAGACCAGGAGCACGACCCGCAGCGCGGCCCGGAGAGCCTGGACTGGCTGGGCGTGCCGATGCTGCGCGATGGCCGGGTGTGTGGTGCGATCGTGGTGCAGAGCTACGAGCATGCCGACCGCTACGGCGAGGCCGAACGGGCCCTGCTGGGTTTTGTCGCCCAGCACGTGCAGACCGCCATGGACCGCCGCCAGGCGCAGGTGCGGCTGGAGCAGCAGGTGGAACGGCGCACGCAGGAGCTGCAGCGCGCCAATCTCAGCCTGCAGGATGAAGTGGCCGAGCGCCGCCGCGCCGAGCAGTTGCAGACCGCGCTGTACAACATCGCCGAAATGGCGATGTCGGCCGACAGCCTGGCGCAGTTCTACGGGCAGGTGCACGGCGTGGTCGGGCGCTTGCTGGATGCGCGCAATTTCTATATCGCGCTGGTCAATGCCGAGGGCGATGGGCTGGATTTCGTCTATTCGGTCGACGAGCACAACGCGAGTCGTGCACCGCGCGCGTTCAGTCGTGGCCTGACCGAGTACGTAGTCCGCCATCGTCGGCCCCTGCTGGCCTCGCGTGCGCAGATCGATGCGCTGCTGGAAACCGGCGAGGTGCGCGAATCCGGCGCACGTTCGCAGTGCTGGCTCGGCGTGCCGTTGCTGCGCGACGACGAAGTGGTCGGTGCGATCGTGGTGCAGAGTTACACCGAGCAGATCGCCTTCAGCGTGCATGACCAGCGCCTGCTGATCTTCGTTGCGCAGAACATCGGCACCGGTCTTGCGCGCCAGCGCGACCAGCAACGACTGCGCTCGGCGCATGCCGAGCTGGAAAAGCGGGTGGAGGAGCGCACCCGCGAGCTGGGCGAGGTGAACGAAAAGCTGCTGGGCCAGATCGGCGAGCGCCTGCGCGCCGAGCAGCGACTGACCCACCAGGCGATGCACGACGCGCTGACCGGACTGCCCAATCGCCTGCACCTGCTGGACAGGCTGCAGGATGCGCTGGCGCTGGCCCGGCGCGAAGGCGGCCCGGTGTTCGCGGTGCTGTTCCTGGACCTTGACCGCTTCAAGCTGGTCAACGACAGCATCGGTCACGCCGCCGGCGATCGCATGCTGGTGGAAGTAGCCAAGCGCATTGTGTCCATGGCCGGCGACAATGATGTGGTGGCGCGCCTGGGCGGTGATGAGTTCGCCGTGCTGCTGCACTGTCCGGAGGGCCTGGCGCAGGCGCTGGATTTCGGCCAGCGGCTGTTGCTGGCGCTGCAGGAATCGATGTGGATCGCCGGTCGCGAGCTGTTCCCCTCCGGCAGCCTGGGCATCGCCTTGTGGAACCCGCGCTATCGCACCGGCGAGGAACTGCTGCGCGACGCCGATGCGGCGATGTACCGGGCCAAGGCCCAGGGCCACGACCGCTGCTCGATCTTCGATGAGGAGATGCGCGAGCAGGCGCTGCGCAGCCTGGATCTCGAGGCCGACCTGCGGCGGGCGATCAACAACCGTGATTTCGTGCCGTTCTACCAGCCGATCGTGCGCCTGTCCGACGGCGAGGTGGTCGGCCATGAGGCCCTGTTGCGCTGGAAGCACGAGCGCCGCGGCCTGTTGCTGCCGGGCGCGTTCCTGGAGCTGGGCGAGGAAAGCGGCCTGATCGAACAGGTCGACTGGTTGATCTACGAGCAGGTCATCGCCGGCCTTGCCGATGGTGGGCGTGGCTATGTGTCGGTCAACGTGTCGCCGCGGCATTTCCGCTCCGCCGAGTTCAGCGGGCGCCTGTATGGCCTGCTGGAGGCGAGCAACGCGGACCCGCGGCGGCTGCGCCTGGAGATCACCGAGGTGGCGCTGCTCGATGACGGTCCACACACGCTGCGCATCCTGAAGGGCCTGCGTGAACGCGGCATCCAGGTGCAGCTGGATGATTTCGGTACGGGCTTCTCGGCGCTGTCCTACCTGCACCGTTTCCCGATCAGCACGTTGAAGATCGACCAGAGCTTCATTGCCGGCCTGCACGGCCCGGAGGCGCAGAGCACGCGCGCGCTGGTCGAAGGCGTGCTGTCGCTGGCACGCACGCTGGGCATCGAGACGATCGGCGAAGGCATCGAGACCGAGGCGCAGCGTGACACGCTGTTCGAGCTCGGCTGCGACTACGGCCAGGGCTACCTGCTGGGCCGGCCGGCACCGTGGACGCGCGCGGCAGCCTGAGCCACCGCGCACGTAGTCCTCAACGCAGCGCCGCGCGGCGCTTCTCGTCGATCCACTTCGAGGCCTGGGCCGGTTGGTAGTTCTTCATCCAGGCCAGCATCTCCTCGATGTCCGAGCCGTACCACAGGTCCTGGCGCTGCTCGGGGTGCAGGAAGCGCTCTTCCACCATGCGATCGATCATGCCGATCAACGGCGCATAGAAGCCGTCCACATCGAGGAACGCGCAGGGCTTGTTGCCGATGCCGAGTTGGCGCCAGGTCAGCATCTCGAAGATCTCTTCCATGGTGCCGAAGCCGCCGGGCAGGGCGACGAAGCCATCGGACAGATCGAACATGCGCGACTTGCGTTCATGCATCGAACCGACGATCTCCAGTTCGGTCAGGCCGCGATGGGCCACTTCCCAGTCGGCCAGCTGGCGCGGAATCACGCCGGTGACCTCACCGCCGGCGGCGAGCACGGCATTGGCCACGGTACCCATCAGGCCGACATTGCCGCCGCCGTACACCAGGCGCATGCCGTCGCGGGCGATGCGATCGCCCAGCGCGATGGCGCGTTCGGTGTAGACCGGCTTGCTGCCAGCGTTGGAACCGCAGTACACACAGATCGACTTCATGGATCTTCCTGTCTTGGCCGGAAACGAAAACGCCCCGCGGTCAACCAGTGAAGCCGGTCGCAGGGCGGGGTGTCCGGGCAATTATGAGGCTTTGCCGTTGTTCTCTGTAGCGCCGGGCTTTGCCCGGCGATATTTCGTTCAGATCAGGGCCAGCCCTTCAGCCGGGCAGCGCCCGGCTCTACGAGGGTCTGGGATTACGCGGCGGCAGCCTGTTCGCGGCGCGGCCCTTCACGCAGCGCACGGCCCACCATGCCTACCAGCAGGTCCAGCTCGCTGCTGTCCGTGCCGAAGTGCGGGGTGAAGCGCAGCGAGTTCTCGCCACCATGGATCACGTTGATGCCGTGCTGGCGCAGCCATTCCTCGGTGGAATTGGCGCCATAGCACTTGAACTGCGGGGCCAGTTCGCAGGAGAACAGCAGGCCGGTGCCCTGCACCTTGGTGATCAGGCCGCCCAGCTCGTTCTTCAGCTGCTCCAGCTTGCGCACCGCCTCGGCGCCACGCTCGGTGATCGCCGCGCGGACCTGCGGGGTCAACTGGGCCAGAGTGGCGCAGGCCACGTCCAGCGCACGCGGGTTGCTGGTCATGGTGTTGCCATAGATGCCCTTGCGGTACAGCTGCGCGGCGTGCTCGGTCACGGCCAGCACCGACAGCGGATACTGCGCGGCGTTCAGTGCCTTGGAGTAGGTTTCCATGTCCGGCGCATCCAGCCCTTCGAAGCCGGGATAGTCGACCACCGACAGCACGCCATGGGCGCGCAGGCCGGCCTGGATCGAGTCCAGCAGCAGCAGGCTGCCGTGAGCGCGGGTCAGTTCGCGGGCCAGCGCATAGAACGCCGGCGGCACGGAGCGGCCCGGGTCACCTTCGCCCATCACCGGTTCCAGGAACACCGCTTCGATGAACCAGTTGTTCTGCGCGGCATCCTCGAACACCTTGCGCAGGCCGGCCTCGTCGTACGGGGCGACGGTGATCACCGACTCCTCGCCACGGTAGCTGGCCAGGTGCTGCATGTAGGTCTTGCGGCTGGAATCGGAATACAGCGCCGGTCGGTCGGTGCGGCCGTGGAAGCTGCCCTTGATGACCACGCGCTTGATTGCCGCACCGGCATGGCGGGCACCCGGGTCGGTCTGCAGCTTGGCGTTGACGTCGGCGATGCGTGCGGCCAGCCCAACCGCTTCAGAGCCGGAATTCAGGCACATGAAGCGCGTGAACGGGCAGCCGCCACGACGGTGGCCGATCTCGGCCCGCAGGGCGGCGATGAAGCGCTGCTGGGACAGGCTGGGGGTCATGATGTTGGCCATCACCTGCGGCCGTGACATCGCTTCCATGACGGCGTCCGGGGTGTGGCCGAAGCCCAGCATGCCGTACCCACCGGCGTCGTACAGCACCGCGCCCTTCAGGGTCACCACCCACGGACCGCGCGCGGCCAGCGCCACGTACGGGGTCACCGCATCATCGGCGTAGAAATTGACGAAGCCGTCCTGCATGGCATCGATCTGCGCCTGCTCATCCTGTGCCAGCAGCGGCCCCAGCTCAGCCTGCACGCGCGCGAATTCGGCAGCAGCGGCATCGACCGCGGCGACCAGCTGCGGGTGGTTGGCGGCGAGGGCGGTCAGGGTTGCGTCATCCAGGCCGTTTGTGAGGCGGGTGCCGGGCTGGGCGCGGAGGGGGGCGAGGCGTTCGATGAAGCTCATTGCAGATCTCCTGAAACGTTGGGTCGCACGGGCCTTCAAAAGCAAAACGCGCGTCTTCACGCGCGCTTGGGGCGGGCTCGTGCATCGGACTTCCTCGTCGATGCTAGCACTTGTTTTTTTGCGCGATAACCCCGCAAAAGACTGCTGCATAGCAGCATTTTGCGCGACGTTCGGGTGCGCCCGTGCCGGCTCGCAGACGCTGGCCGTACAATGCGCGCCATTGTCGACCTGTTGCCGTCCACTGCCTTGAAGAAGTCCGATTTCCATTACGAACTGCCGGCCGAACTGATCGCCCAGGCCCCCTTGGCCGAACGCTCTGCGAGCCGCCTGCTGCTGGTGCCGCCGGCGCCGGCTGCCTTCACCGACCTGCAGGTGCGCGACCTGCCATCGCTGCTGCAACCGGGCGACCTGCTGGTGTTCAACGACACCCGGGTGATTCCGGCGCGCCTGTTCGGGCAGAAGGCCAGCGGTGGCCGCGTGGAGATCCTGATAGAACGCCTGCTCGGCGGCCAGCAGGCCCGGGCCCAGGTCGGTGCCAGCAAGTCGCCGAAGGCCGGCAGCCGCATCGCCCTGGATGCCGGTGGCGAAGCTGAAGTAATGGGCCGCGACGGCGAGTTCTACGTGCTGCAGTTCCATGTGCCGGAATCGCTGGAGCAGTGGCTGCTGCACGCCGGCCGGCTGCCGTTGCCGCCCTACATCCAGCGCGAGCCCGGTGTGGACGACCGCGAGCGCTACCAGACCGTGTTCGCGCGCGAAGTGGGCGCCGTGGCGGCGCCGACCGCAGGCCTGCACTTCGATGAGGCGCTGCTGGCAGCACTGAAGGACAAGGGCGTGGATTTCGGCCACGTCACCCTGCACGTGGGCGCAGGCACGTTCCAGCCGGTGCGCGCCGACGACCTGAAGGACCACGTCATGCACCGCGAGTGGCTGAACGTCGGTGCCGAGCTGGTGCAGCAGGTGCGACGCACGCGTACGGCCGGTGGCCGGGTGATCGGCGTCGGCACGACGGTGGTGCGCGCGCTGGAAAGTGCGATGCGTGAGGGGGAGCTGCTGCCGTTCGCGGGCGAAACGCAGATCTTCATCACCCCGGGCTACCGGATCCGCAGCGTCGACGCGATGGTGACCAATTTCCACCTGCCGGAAAGCACGCTGCTGATGATGATCTCCGCGTTCGCCGGCAAGGACCGCGTGTTCGAGGCCTACCAGCACGCGATCGAACAGCGCTATCGCTTCTTCAGCTACGGCGACGCGATGCTGCTGTTCCCGCAGGCGGGGTAGGGCGCCGGCATTCGCTTCTGGTGGGTGCGTACCGTTGGTGCGCACTTGCGGGTCATCCGCCGGGCATGGCCCGGCGCTACCGGAGCAGGAAAGGCGGTTTTGGGAGACAATGGGCGACTATTTGCCCGAACGACCGCTCCATGTCCCGATTGCAGTTCCAGCTCCAGACCCGTGATGGCCGCGCCCGCCGTGGCCGCCTGACCTTCCCGCGTGGCACGGTGGAAACGCCGGCCTTCATGCCGGTGGGGACCTACGGCTCGGTCAAGGGCATCCTGCCGGACCAGGTGCGCGCGCTGGGCGCCGAGATCATCCTCGGCAACACGTTCCACCTGTACCTGCGGCCGGGCCTGGACATCATCGCCGACCACGGCGGCCTGCACGGCTTCTGCCGCTGGGATGGCCCGATCCTGACCGACTCAGGCGGCTTCCAGGTGTTCTCGCTGGCCCACCGCCGCAAGATCACCGAGCAGGGCGTGACCTTCGCCTCGCCGACCGACGGTGCCCGGGTGTTCCTGGGCCCGGAGGAGAGCATGAAGATCCAGAAGGTGCTCGATTCGGACGTGGTGATGATCTTCGACGAGTGCACGCCGTACCCGGCCACCGAGGAAGTCGCCCGCCGGTCGATGGAACTGAGCCTGCGCTGGGCCCAGCGCAGCCGCAATGCGCATGACGAGCTCGGCAATGACGCCGCCCTGTTCGGCATTGTCCAGGGCGGGGTGCACACCGACCTGCGCAGCCGTTCGGCCGAGGCCCTGCAGGGGATCGGCTTCGACGGCTATGCCATCGGCGGCCTGGCCGTGGGCGAGCCGGAAGACGAGCGCAACGCCATGCTCGACCATCTGGATCCGGAGCTGCCGGCCGACCGTCCGCGCTATCTGATGGGCGTTGGCCGCCCTGAAGACCTGGTAGAGGGTGTCGCACGTGGCGTGGACATGTTCGATTGCGTGATGCCGACCCGGAACGCGCGCAACGGCCACTACTTCACCTCGTTCGGCACCGTTCGCATCCGCAATTCACAGTACGCACGGGATATGGACCCGATCGAGCCGGGCTGTGGCTGCGTGGCCTGCRCCGGCGGCTATACCCGCAGGTACGAG
>NZ_JBFRFE010000057.1:0-11408 GCF_052114665.1 Stenotrophomonas sp. 2YAF22
GGCTCACGTGGCCTTCGATCAGGCCGGTCGGGCGCACCACGTCCGGCGAGAACAGTTCCAGCCAGTACAGGCGCGACATGTTGAGGTAGAGCTCGCCGTTGAGCGGCGCACTCGGTTCCCAACCGGTCTGCATCTTGGCATCGACGAAGCCGTTGCCCTGGAAACCCATGCCCAGGTAGCCCTTGATGCTGGCCGGGGTCATGTCCAGCTTCAGCGAGAACTGGTCATAGCGCACCAGTTCGCCACGATTGGCATCGGCCACGCTGGTGTTGCGGTTCTCGCCCAGGCGTACGCCGCCTTCGGCCGAGCGCACTTCCACATGCCCTTCCCACGCGTTGCCACGCGGACGGATCTGCGCGTCCATGTTGAGTTCGCCACGCAGGTAGATGCGCCGGCCGGACTGCGGTGGCAACCATGGCTGCACCAGCGCCAGCGGCAACGCATCGCCGCGCACAACCAGCCCTTCGCGCGGCCAGTTGGCGTGCGCACACAGGGCGCCTCCGGTCGCAGCACCCAGGCAGGTTTCGCCCAGCGTGTAATTGCTGCCGTTGATGGCGAATGCCGCAGGCGCACGCAGTGCCCACGCATCGCCCTTCACCGGCGCGATGCGCAGCGTGGCCAGTTCGCCACGCCATTGCTCGCCCTGCTGGCGCACGCTGCCCTGCAGCTCGATCGCGCCCAGTTCGTTGCGGGTCTGCGCGGCCAGGCGCAGGTTGGAGACACTGCCCTGCGCATCGATGTTCAAGCGTTCCAGCAGCATGCCGGCATTGACCTGCTGGCCCTGTATCGCCAGCGTGCCACTGTCGCCACGCCACGGCAGGCGGCCCTTGATGCTCAGGCTTTCAGCGCCGTAACCGTCCCAGTTGAGATTGTTGCCGACCAGGTCGGCGGTGATGTCCGGTGCATCGCGCGGGCCTTTCACCTGCACCTGGCCACGCAGGCCTCCATCGGCGCCGGGCAGCAGGTCGCTCAGCTGCAGCGGCTCGAAGCGCGCATCGATGTCCAGGCGGTCGCCGACCTTGCCCGAGGCGGTCACCCGGCTGCTGCCGACGGCCAGTTTCAATTCACCCTGGCCCTGCTCACCCTGCAGGGCGAACTTGCCTTGTGCATCCACGTTGCGCTGGCGCAGGGTGCCCTTCAGCGACGGCAGGTCCACCGTGGCCTCCAGCGTGCCCGCGGTGCCCGGCGGCGCGTTGGCCGGCGGCGGCAACTGATGTCCCTTGGACGCGAGATTGCCGGACAGACGGCCATCCCAACCCGGCGCGAAGTAGCCCGGATCGAAATCCTTCAGCGTGGCCTTGGCATCCCAGTCCAACTGCGGTGCCCACGCCACCTTGCCTTCCACCTGCAGCTGGCCGCCCGGCGTCTGCGCCTGCAGTTCGCGGATCTCAGCGGCCTGATCGTTGCCACGCACATCGAAGCGCAGCTGCGCCTTCTGCTTTTCGCGTTCGACATCGGCACGGCCGATCGCCGCCCAGGCCTTCAAGGTACCGGCCAGGCCGAAGCGCGCTTCCTTCAGCGTCACCGGCACCGGCGAACTGCCGGCGGTGTTCGGGTCCGGTGCCGGCACCCAGGTCAGGTCCTGCGCGATCACCGAGAAGTTCAGCTTCTGCTGGTCTTCCTGGCTGAAATCGGCGGTACCTTCCAGGCGTGCTTCGCCGCCCAGGCCCTTGACCACCAGCGGCGAGACCTTCAGCACCTGGTCCTGCAGCGAAACCACCGAGGGCGCCAGCTCCAGTTCCTGCTCACCCTGCTTCACCCGGCCATGCAGGTTGGCGTTGCCGCCCTTGCCGGAGGCGGTGAAGTCCAATGCCAGCGGCGCGATGGCCGAGCTGGCCAATGCCGGCGACAACAGCGCCAGGTYCAGCTCGTCGCTGCGTACAGTCGCGTTCCAGGTCGGATCGGTGCGGCCATCGAACACCAGCATCGCGTGCAGCGGCTTCGGTGCGCGACCGGCCAACGCCACTTCCATATGCGCCAGATCACCGCGCGCGACCAGGCCGACCGTGGCCGCGGTACGTCCGCGCGGTGCCGGCAGCACGGCAGTGACGGTGACGTCGGTGTCGTAGTCCTTGGCCGGGATGTAGCGGCCCTGGGCAGTGAAATTGCCCATGTCGCTGTCCACCACCAGCTTGCGCGCCTGGAACTCGCCATTGGCGATCTCGATGCCACCGCGCACGCGGCTGATGTCGATCACCGGCTCGTTGGCCTGGCTGATGCGGAAACTGTCGATGGCGATCACATCGGCCTGGATCGCCAGCGGCATTTCGATCTGCGGCAGCGAATCGGGCCACGACGGCAGCTTGAACGGCTCATCGCTCTTGGCCAGGTTGAGCGTGGCGTTGGTCAGTTCCAGCTTGTCCAGCAGCAGCTTGCGGCCCAGCAGCGGGCGCAGGTCCGGCTCCAGGTGCGCGCGCTCGGCGTGGAAATGGATGTCGTCGTAGCGGAAGTCGACGTTGTACAGGGTCAGCGGTCCGGCCACCGGACCATCGACCTTGTCCCAGGTGAAGCTGGCACCCACCGGCAGGCGCGCCACCACCTGCGCCAGCAGCACATCGCGGCCGGCCACCGTCTGCAGCAGCCAGTAAACGGCCAGCAGGGCGACCAGCACCAGGCCGACCACGCCCGCGCCGGACCATGCCCAGAAGCGGCGACGACGGTAGAAGCGCACGCGGCGCGGCGGCGTGTTCGGCGACGGAGTCGGTGCGGGCGTGCTCACAGGTCCGCTCCGATGTTGAGGTACAGCTGGAACTGCGAATCAGGGTTGTTCAGGCCATGCGCGATATCCACCCGCACCGGTCCCACCGGCGATTTCCAGCGCACGCCGAAGCCGACGCCGGTATGCAGATCGATGTTGGTATCGAAAGCACTGCCGGTATCGACGAACACCGCTGCACCCCACGGGCCGCCATTGAAGTAGTGCTCGTATTCGGCCGAGCCGACCACCAGGTGCTTGGCACCGAGCGCGTACTTGTCCGGTTTCGGCGTACGCGGGCCGACCTCACGGTAGGCATAGCCGCGGATGCTGCGGTCGCCACCGGCGAAGTAGCGCAGGCTGGGCGGCATCGCCACCAGGTCACTGGTCCAGGTGGTGCCGCCTTCGCCGCGCAGGATCAGGCGATTGGTAGGCCCCACCGGGATGTACCAGCGCAGCACGGCATTGGCCTGCACGAAGCTGGTGTCCGAACCGACGCCTTCGACGCCGGCACGCACCGTCGCGGTGCCACTGATGCCGCTGCGCGGGAACAGCTCGTCGTCCACCTTCACGTAGTCGGCCACGATCTGCGGGTAGACCAGCGTGGACGTGTTGTAGACCGCATCGGTGAACTCGGTGCCCGAGGCATAGCGCCAGCGCTCGCGCAGCGCGTTGATCGAGGCGATGGCGGTCCAGTTCTCGTTGATCTCGCCGCTGCGGCTGGCGATCAGCTTGAAGTTGCGCAGATCGATGTAGTCGGTCTGTTCGTCATAGGCACTGGCGGCGAAGGTGTACCAACCATCCAGCCAGTTGAACGCCGGGATGCGGTAGCTGGTGATCAGGCTCTTGCGCTTCTGCGCATAGTCCAGCTGGGTGTTCATCTTGTGGCCGCGGCTGTTCAGGTAGCGCCGTTCAAGGCCACCGCGCACACCGGCGCCACTTTCGCTGCCGTAGCTCAGACCGTAGGAATAGATGCTGCGCTTGGCCCGCGTCAGCTTCACATCAACCGGCACCTCGCCGTTCTCATCGGCCTGGTCCGGACGCGGCTGGATGTCGATCACGCTGAAGTAATCGAGCTTGGTCAGCGACTCGCGCAGGCGGTCCAGCTTGCCTTCGTGGAAGTAGCTGCCCTGGTCCCAGTACACCAGCGGGTCGAACAGCTTGTCGTCGAAATAGTTCTGCTCGAAGGTCACCGGGCCCATGTTGTAGCGGCGGCCGCTGTCCCAGGTCAGGTCGATGTCGGCAGCGTTGTCCGCGCGGGTGATCTGCACCTGGCGCTGGGTGTAGTCGGCGTCGAAGTAGCCGCGCTCGGCCAGGCGCCGGGTCACGGTGATCTTGCTGGCTTCGTACTGGGTGTGTTCGAAGCGCTGGCCCTTGCGCGGCTTGAACGCGGCCAGGTCGTCCTGCAGGTACTGGTCGTACATCGCCGGACCGGTGATGTCGATGTGCTCGCGGCGCACCAGCACCGGCTGGCCCTTGTCGACATGGATCAGCACGGTGACGTGCTCGTCCTGGCGTGGCGCCTCGACCTTGATCACCGGGTTGTAGTACCCGAACGGTTCCAGCGCCTGGCGGGTCTGCCGCTCGGCCTGTGACAGCAGGTATTCCAGGCGCGACTCGCCCTGCTCCTTGCCGATCGTGTCGAACAACGACAGCGATTCCTGGATGTTCTCGATGATCGCGGCGTCGTCGCCCTTGTCCAATCCCTTGATGTCCACCTTGTCGATGGTGCCGCGCGCATGGGCCACGGAAGTGGCGCAAAGCGAGAGGACCATCAGCGGCAGGGCGTATTTCGTTGGCTGCATGCGGCACAGCATACCGACCGAAGGTGACGATGCGAAATGCATCACGTCAATCCGGATCGGTTGTTAAGTGGCGGTCAAAATACGCGCCTTTGTGGCGATCATCGCGCCCGCATGCGGAAATATCGGCATCGCGTCGGTGCCGGCCAGCGGCCGGCACTACCCAGTAGATCCACGCCATGCGTGGATGCGGTCTGATTCATTGCGGGATCGTGGCGCTGCCGACCAGCGGCCGGCACTACCGGTGGGTGCCAAGCTTGCCTGGCACCCCATCTCAGCTCGACAGGTGCTCGATCGCCGCGACCTTGCCCAAGCGCTCGCCCAGCATCGTCAGCAACGCCAGGCGGTTGCCGCGCAGTGCCGGATCCTCGGCATTGACCATCACCCCGTCGAAGAACGCATCGACCTGCGGACGCAGGCGGGCCAGGCGCGCCAGCACGGCCACGTAGTCCTTCTGGTGCAGGCTGGCGCCGGTATCGTCGATGGCGGCAGTCACGGCTTCGGCCAGCGCGCGCTCGGCATCTTCCTGCAGCAGGGCCGCATCGATCTGGCCCGGAATATCGCCTTCGGCCTTACGCAGGATGTTGCGGATGCGCTTGTTGGCCGCGGCCAGCGCCTCGGCTTCCGGCAGCGCCGCGAAGATCCCGATCGCGTCCAGACGGCGGTCGAAGTCGTACAGCGAGGCCGGCTTCAGCTCGGCCACCGCGTTGAAGTGGCTGGCCGGCACGCCCTTGTCGCTGTAATAGCCCTTCAGGCGGTCGAGGATGAAGTCGTACAGCTCGGCCACGTCGGCCTGCACGTTGCGCGCGGCCAGCCCGGCGTTGGCGCTGGCCAGCAGCGCGCGCAGGTCCAGCTCGAAGCCGCTCTCGATGATCGTGCGGGCCAGGCCCAGCGCGTTGCGGCGCAGGGCGAACGGGTCCTTGTTGCCAGTCGGCTTCAGGCCCGCAGCGAAACCGCCGGCCAAGGTATCCACGCGCTCGGCGATCGCCAGCACCTTGCCCAGCGGCGACAGCGCGATGTCATCACCACCGAAGCGCGGCTGGTAGGCCTCGTCGATGGCCAGCGCCACCTCCGGCGACTCGCCACCGGCCACCGCGTAGTGGCGGCCGGCGATGCCCTGCAGTTCCGGGAACTCGTTGACCATGCGCGACTGCAGGTCATTCTTGGCCAGCTGCGCGGCACGCTTGGCCAGCAGCGGATCGGCGCCGACCTGCGGCGCAATCACTTCGGCCAGCGACACCACGCGCGCGACCTTGTCGGCCACGCTGCCCAGCTTGGCCTGGTAGGTCACCGTTTTCAGGCCCTCGCCCATTGCCTGCAGGCCCTGCTTCAGGTCTTCGTCGAAGAAGAACTTGGCATCGGCGAAGCGCGGACGGATGACGCGCTCGTAGCCCTTGGCCACTTCAGCGACGTCCCTGGACTCGATGTTGGCGATGCCGATGAACTTCTCGGTCAGCTTGCCGCCGTCATCCAGCACCGGGAAGAACTTCTGGTTGATCTCCATCGTCTCGATCAGCGCTTCCTGCGGCACCGCCAGGAACGCGCGCTCGAAGCTGCACAGCACCGCCGACGGCCACTCGACCAGGTTCACCACCTGCTCCAGGTTGTCCTCGGTGATGCGTGCGCTGCCACCGGCGGTGGCTGCAGCGGCTTCCACCTCGGCGACGATGCGCTGGCGACGCTCTGCCGGGTCAACCAGCACGAAGGCGGCGCGCAGCGATTCCACATAGTCCTGCGGCTGGGTCAGCCACACGGTCTTGTCGTGCAGGAAGCGGTGGCCGCGGCTCATCCGGTCGGCCTTCAGGCCGAACAGTTCGGCCTCGACCACGTCACCGCCGTGCAGCAGCACCAGCCAGTGCACCGGGCGCGCGAAGCCCCAGCTGTGGTCGCCCCAGCGCATCGGCTTGGGAATGGGCATGCCGGCGATGGCCTCGCGCAGGATCTCCGGCAGCAGCGCAGCGGTGCGCGCGCCCGGGGTCACCGCACGGTGCACGAAGCGCTCACCCTTGTTGTCGGTGGTCTTTTCCAGCGCGGTCCAGTCGATCCCGGCCTTGGCCGCGAACCCCTGCAGCGCCTTGGTCGGCTGGCCTTCGGCGTCCAGCGCGATGTTCAGGTACGGGCCCAGCACTTCGCTGTGCTGTTCCGGCTGCTCCAGGCCAACGCCCGGCAGCAGCACGGCCAGGCGGCGCGGGGTCGACAGCGGGCGTGCATCGCCCAGCTCCAGTTCCACGCCGCGCTTGCGCAGGCCGTCGACAACACCGTCGAAGAAGGCCTGGGCCAGGCCCGGCAGTGCTTTGACCGGCAGCTCTTCGGTGCCCAGTTCAATCAGCAGGGGAGACAAGTGGCTCATCGGTTCGATCCTGTGGTGGGGGCGCAGCGCGCGACGCGGCCGGCGCCCCTGGGGTAGTAGGTGAAACGCGTGATGGGAGAACGGGCCGTCAGGCCTTCTTCGCGCCCGGGAAGCCCAGCTTCTCGCGCTGCTCGTAGTAGGCCTTGGCCACCGCCTGGGCCAGCGCGCGCACGCGCAGGATGTAGCGCTGGCGTTCGGTCACGCTGATCGCACGGCGCGCATCGAGCAGGTTGAAGGTATGGCTGGCCTTCATCACCTGTTCGTATGCCGGCAGCGGCAGGTTCACTTCCACCAGCTTCTGCGCTTCGCGCTCGCAGGCATCGAAGCGGTGGAACATTTCTTCCACGTCGGCGTATTCGAAGTTGTAGGTGCTCTGCTCCACCTCGTTCTGGTGGTAGACGTCGCCGTAGGTCACCGGCTGCCCATCCGGGCCGTAGGTCCAGACCAGGTCGTAGACGTTGTCGCAGTTCTGCAGGTACATGCACAGGCGCTCGAGACCGTAGGTGATCTCGCCCAGCACCGGCCGGCACTCCAGGCCACCGGCCTGCTGGAAGTAGGTGAACTGGGTCACCTCCATGCCGTTGAGCCAGACTTCCCAGCCCAGGCCCCAGGCGCCCAGGGTCGGCGATTCCCAGTTGTCCTCGACAAAACGCAGGTCGTGCACCAGCGGATCGATGCCCACCGCCTTCAGCGAATCCAGGTACAGCTGCTGGATGTTGTCCGGTGCCGGCTTCATCGCCACCTGGTACTGGTAGTAGCGCTGCAGGCGGTTCGGGTTCTCGCCGTAGCGGCCATCGGTCGGGCGCCGCGACGGCTGCACGTAGGCCGCGTTCCAGGTTTCCGGACCGATCGCACGCAGGAAGGTGGCCGGGTGGAAGGTACCGGCGCCCACCTCCAGGTCGAGCGGCTGGATGAGCACGCAGCCCTGCTGGGCCCAGAACTGGTTCAGGGTCTGGATCAGGCCCTGGAAGGTGATCGGAACGGTCGGGGTCGCGGACATGCGGACGAGTCTTGGCCGGCAAAGGGGTGCGCTAGTATAACGGCCGACCTGCGGGGCATTCCGTACCCGGAAGGAGCAGGTGGATGGAACATCGGCTGCCCACGGGCACGCCCGGCGAGCCTGGCGCGGCACCGTTGCCGCCCGGTCGCCTGCAGTTCGAACAGGTTGCGGCGGCCCTGCTGGCCGATGGCGTGGTGGCTGCGCACGAGCGCGAGCGCATCCGCTTTTCCGCACAGGGCGCCCGCAATGCCAGTGAAGTGCATCCACTGGTGCTGCTGTCCAACCTCAAGCTGGCCGCCAGCGACGGCGGCGACCTCAATCTGGAACGCCTCACCGAGTGGCTGGCCCAGCGTACCGGCAGCCGCTACCTGCGCATCGATCCGACCCGGGTCGACGTCGCCTCGGTCACCGCCGTGGCCTCGCACGCCTACGCGCGCCGCCATCGCTTCCTGCCGCTGGCGGTGGATGGCGAACGCGTGCTGGTGGCCACCAGCGAGCCGCTGGCACAGGAATGGCTGCGCGACCTGCAGCACCTGACCCGCCTGCGCATCGAACTGGCGGTGGTCAATCCGCTGGACCTGCACCGCTACACCATGGAGTTCTTCGGCGTCACCCGCTCGGTGCGCGGTGCCCGTGGCGACGTACGTGGCGAGACCAGCACCACCCTGCCCAGCTTCGAGCAGCTGGTCGAACTGGGCCGCACCGGCGACGTCAATGCCGACGACCAGCACATCGTGCACATCGTCGACTGGCTGCTGCAGTACGCCTACGAGCAGCGCGCCTCGGACATCCACCTGGAGCCCCGCCGCGAAATGGGCCGCATGCGCTTCCGCATCGACGGCGTGCTGCACAAGGTGTTCGAAGTGCCACCGGCGGTGATGACCGCCGTGGTCAGCCGTATCAAGGTGCTCGGACGCATGGACCTGGCCGAGCGCCGGCGCCCGCAGGATGGTCGCATCAAGACCCGCTCGCCCGGCGGCCGTGAAGTGGAAATGCGCCTGTCGACCATGCCGACCGCCTTCGGCGAGAAATGCGTGATGCGCATCTTCGACCCGGAAGCGGCCTTCAAGAGCATCGACCAGCTCGGCTTCAGCCCGCAGGAAGCGGCCGGCTGGACCGCCCTGGTCGAGCGCCCGCACGGCATCGTGCTGGTCACCGGCCCGACAGGTTCGGGCAAGACCACCACCCTGTATTCCACCCTGAAGCGGCTGGCCACGCCGGACGTCAACGTATGCACGGTGGAAGACCCGATCGAGATGATCGCGCCGGAATTCAACCAGATGCAGGTGCAGACCAACATCGACCTGGATTTCGCCAGCGGTGTGCGCACCCTGCTGCGGCAGGACCCGGACATCATCATGATCGGCGAGATCCGCGACCTGGAGACCGCGCAGATGGCGGTGCAGGCCTCGCTGACCGGCCACCTGGTGCTGTCCACCCTGCACACCAACGACGCGCCCTCGGCCATCACCCGCCTGCTCGACCTGGGCGTACCGCATTACCTGCTGTCATCCACCGTCAACGGCATCCTCGCCCAGCGCCTGGTGCGCACCCTGTGCCCGCACTGCAAGCAGCCGCACACCCTCGGCCGGGCCGATTGGGCGGTACTGGCTGATAGCGAAGCTGCATATCCAGATGCCGCCACGCCCTGTCGGCCGGTCGGTTGCCTGGAGTGCCGACGCACCGGATTCCTCGGCCGCATCGGCCTGTATGAGCTGCTGCCATTGGGCTCGCGCCTGCGCGGGCTGATCCGTGCGGACATGGATCTGGCCGGTTTCAACCGTGCCGCGCGTGCTGAAGGTGTGCGAACCCTGCGCCAGGCCGGGCTTGAAAAGGTGGCACAGGGGCTGACTACAATCGAGGAAGTCCTGTCCGTACTACCTCCCCCGGATGAATCCAGCGCCCTTCCTGATCCTTGAAACCGGCCGCCCCGTGCCGTCGTTGCGCCGCTACGGGCGCTTTCCGCACTGGATCCGGGTAGCCGCCGGCCTGGAAGAACACGAGACCGTGGTGGTCGACGTCGAGCACGGCGCCGACCTGCCCGATCCACGCCAGTTCGCTGGCGTGCTGGTAACCGGCTCGGCCGCCTTCGTCACCG
The DNA here is from genome assembly GCF_052114665.1 of Stenotrophomonas sp. 2YAF22. Classification (NCBI taxonomy): domain Bacteria; kingdom Pseudomonadati; phylum Pseudomonadota; class Gammaproteobacteria; order Lysobacterales; family Lysobacteraceae; genus Stenotrophomonas; species Stenotrophomonas sp. 2YAF22. The sequence continues at coordinate 9,946 of NZ_JBFRFE010000057.1, forward strand.
ACCACGCCGAATGGAGCGAACGCAGTGCCGCCTGGCTGCGGCAGACCGCGCACGACGACGTGCCGGTGTTCGGCATCTGCTACGGCCACCAGCTGCTGGCCCACGCGCTGGGCGGCGAAGTGGCCTACAACCCCGCCGGGCGCGAATCGGGAACGATTGAACTGGCACTGGACCCGCAGGCCGCGCAGGACCCGTTGTTCCAGGGCCTGCCGAGCCACTTCGCGGCCCACGCCACCCATCTGCAGACCGTGCTGCGCGTACCCGAGGGTGCCGCCGTGCTGGCGCGCTCGCCGCTGGATGGCTGCCATGCCTTCCGCTGGGGCCGCCAGGCCTGGGGCGTGCAGTTCCATCCGGAATTTGCCACCCACCACATGCGTGGCTATGTGCGCGCACGCGCCGACTGCATCGGCCGTCATGGCGGTTGCGCGCGCAGCATCGAGCGCGCGGTCAGCGCCGCGCCGCTGGCGCGCCAGCTGTTGCGGCGCTTTGTCCGCCAGGCCCGGCTGTCTTCAGCCCAGCCGGTGGCAAAACAGGGATAATCGGCGGCACGGGCATACCGCCCGGCCCCTCCTGTCCCTCCCCGGATGTCCATGAAAGAGATTCGCAAGCTGCCAGCCTCGGCGGGCGCCCAGTGGTTGCTGGATACGTTCTCGCTGTATCGGCGTGCGCCGCTGCAGCTGGCCCGGATCGGCCTGACCTGGCTGCTGGTGAACTGGGTGGTCACCCTGCTGGGGACGATGCTGCCCGGCACCGCCGGCCTGGCCCTGCAGATGATGACGCTGGTGATTTCACCGGTGATGTTCGGCGGCATGCTGTACGCCATGGGTGAGATCGACCAGGGCCGTCCCGGCCTGGCCACCCATCTGCTGCAGCCGATCCGCGACCGCCGTGTCAGCCACCTGCTGGTGCCGCTGGCGATCCAGGTGCTGGCCGTGCTGCTGCTGGGCGCGCTGCTGTACCTGATGATCGGCCGCGAGGGCTTCACCGCCTTCAGCGACACCATGACCAAGATGCAGGAACTCGGCCGCAGCGGGCAGCAGATCAGCCCGGAAACCGCCGCCGAACTGGTCGCCAACCTGCCCGCGCAGCGCATCGCGCTGTGGATGCTGCTGGTGTTCTGCACCGCCGTGGCGCTGACCCTGGCGATGTTCACCCAGCCGGCACTGGTGGTGTTCGACCGCCAGAGCGGCATGCACGCGCTGCGCCTGAGCCTGCAGGGCTGCATCGAGAACATCGGCGCCACCGCCGTGTTCACCGTGCTCGGCCTGATCGCCGCGTTCTGCGTCTATGTGCTGTTCGTGATCGTGGTCCAGCTCGGCATGCTGCTGGGCGGCCCGCTGGCGGCGGCCTTCATCGCGCAGCTGGTGTTCACTACGGTGCTGATGCCGCTGTATGTCGGCGCGGTCTATTCGGCCTGGAAGCAGATGTTCGTGCATCGCGGCAGCCGCGGCGCACCGCCGGTG